>JASLEW010000597.1 GCA_030150965.1 Thermoanaerobaculia bacterium
GGCGGCGGCGGCGCGGCTGGCGGCGGAGGCGCGGCGGCCGTTCGACCTGGCGCACGGGCCGCTGCTGCGGGCGCGGCTGTGGCGCCTCGACGCCGGCGAGCACCTGCTGCTGCTCTGCCTGCATCACATCGTCTGCGACGGCTGGTCGCTGGGAGTGCTGGCGCGCGAGGTGACGGCGCTCTACGCGGCGCTGGACGCGGGCCGGCCCTTGCCGCTGCTCGAGCTGCCCGAGCTGCCGGTCCAGTACGCCGACTTCGCGGCCTGGCAGCGCAGGTGGCTATCGGGCGCCGCCCTGGAGCGGGGGCTCGCCTACTGGCGCCAGCGCCTCGCCGGCGCGCCGCCGGTGCTCGACCTGCCCGCCGACCGGCCGCGCCCCACCGCGCCCGATGCGCCCGGCGCGCCCGTTGAGCCTGCTGCGCAGTCTCCGGGTGGCTCTGCGGGTACTTCATCGCCGCGTCGAGGGCTGCCTGCGGCCGGGGCCAGTGCGGCCGGTGACGCCGGTTCCGTCGGTTCCGCCGCCGCGGGCGGCGTCCGCGGCGCCTTCCGCCGCGGCGCGACCCGCGCCATGGCGCTGCCACCCGCCGCGCACAGCGGCCTGGGCGAGCTGACCCGCGGCGCGCGAGCGACGCCGTTCATGGCCCTGCTCGGGATCTTCGCCGCGCTGCTGCAGCGGCTGTGCGCCCAGGACGACCTGGTCGTCGGCACGCCGGTCGCCGGCCGCGGAAGGACCGAGACCGAGGGCCTCATCGGCTGCTTCGTCAACACCCTGGCCGTGCGTCTCGACCTCTCCGGCGAGCCGACGGTGGCGGAGCTGCTGGAGCGGGTGCGGGAGACCACGCTCGCCGCCTTCGCCCACCAGGAGGTGCCCTTCGAGCGCCTGGTCGAGGAGCTGGCCCCGGAGCGCGGCCTCGACGGCCTGCCGCTCGCCCAGGTGCTGCTGGCGGTGCAGAACGCGCCGGCCGGCGCCCTGGCGCTGCCGGGGCTCGCGCTCGAAGCCCAGGAGGTCACGACCGGCACGGCCAAGTTCGAGCTGACCCTCACCTTCAGCCCTCTCGCCACCTCGCCAGCGGCCTCCGCCTCCTCCGCGGCCACGGCGCCTCCCGCGTCCTCCGCAGCCCCGGCGTCCCTCTCGGCCACCGCATCCTCCACGTCCACCGCCCCCACCGGATCCACCGCCTCCTCCGCACCCTCGGCATCCGCCGCATCCTCCGCTTCCCCCTCGGTCACCGCTACCGCGTCCTCCGCATCCCGCTCCGCTACCGCGGCCTCCGCATCCCCCTCGATCGCCGCCTCCTCCGCGGCCTTGGCCTTCCCCTCGTCCACCCCATCCCCCGCCTCCCCCCCGCTCCCCTCGGCGCTCGGCGCCGCCGGCGCCCTCGCGGGAACGATCGAGTACGACCGCGACCGGTTCGACGGCTCGACGATCGAGCGGCTGGCGGGCGGCTTCGCGCGCCTGCTGACGGCGGCGGCGGCGGGGCCGGACCGCCGGGTGGCGGACCTCGACCTGCTGAGCGCGGCCGAACGGCACCAGGTGAGCCGCGAGTGGAACGACAGCGAGGCCCCCCGGGGCGCCTGGGCCGCCGCGGACGCCACGGCGGTCGATCTGCTGACGGCACAGGCCGGCCGCGCTCCGCACGCCGCCGCCCTGGTCTGCGGCGAGGAGGTGCTGAGCTACGCCGAGCTCAACCGGCGGGCGAACCGGTTGGCGCACCGGCTGCGCCGGGCCGGGGCCGGGCCGGAGGCGCGCGTCGGCCTGCTGCTCGACCGCTCGTGCGACCTGGTGGTGGGCATCCTGGGCGTGCTCAAGGCCGGCGCCGCCTACGTGCCGCTCGATCCGACCTTCCCGCCCGAGCGGCTGGCCTGGACGGCCGCCGACGCCGGCCTGGCGGCGCTGCTGACCGAGACGCGGCTGGCCGGGGCCCTTCCGGCCGCCGCCGCTCTCCCGGTGCTGATGCTGGATGGCAGGCCCGAGCGGCGGGAGCTTGCCACGGCGAGCGCGGCCGAGCCGGCGCCCCTCGCCCTGCCGGACCACCCGGCCTACGTGATCTACACCTCCGGCTCGACGGGACGGCCCAAGGCGGTGGTCGTCACCCACCGTTCGCTGGTCCATCTGCTCGCGGTGGCGCGCGAGCTGCCGGGCCTGAGCGCCGGCGACACCTGCCTGGCGCTCAGCACGATCACCTTCGACGCCGCGGTCATCGATCTTCTGGTGCCGCTGGCGGCGGGGGCGCGGGTGGTCCTCGCCCGCCGCGGCGAGACCGCCGACGGCGCCGCCCTGGTGCGCCTGATCGCCCGCTCGGGGGTGACCCTGGTGCAGGCGACGCCGACGGTCTGGCAGCTGCTGCTGGACAGCGATGGCTCGAGGGAGGGCAGGGGTCGCGGGCTCGCGGCGGTCCAGGGGCAGAGCGGCGGCGAGGCGCTGGCGCCGCGGTTGGCGGCCGACCTGGCCGCCGTCACGCGGTCGTTCTGGAACCTCTATGGGCCGACCGAGACCACCGTCTACACCACCGCCGGGCGCGTGCACGGGGGACCGGGGCCGGTGCCCATCGGCCGCCCGATCCCCGGTGCCCGCGTCGCCGTGCTCGACCGCACCGGCCAGCCGGCGCCGCTCGGCGCCGCCGGGCATCTGCACGTCGGCGGCCCGGGGCTGGCGCGCGGCTACCTCGGCCGTCCCGAGCTGACCGCGGAGCGTTTCGTCCCCGACCCGCAGGCGGCGGAGCCCGGGGCGCGCCTCTACCGCACCGGCGACCTGACCCGCTTCCTGGGCGACGGCCGTCTCGACTACCTGGGCCGCATCGATCAGCAGGTGAAGCTGCGCGGCCACCGCATCGAGCTCGGCGAGATCGAGGCGGTGGCGCGGCAATGCCCGGGGGTGGGCGAGGCGGTGGCGGTGCTGCTCGCGGGCCGCGGCGGTCCCGAGGGCCGCCGGCTGGCGCTCGGCTACACGGCGGGCGAGGACGGCGCGCCCGCGGCGCCCGGGGCCGCGGAGCTGCGGCGTTACCTCGCGCGGCACCTGCCGCCCTACATGGTGCCGGCTCAGCTGACGCCGCTCGCGCCGCTCGGCGGGGTGCCGCTCACGCCGAGCGGCAAGGTGGATCGGCGGGCGCTCGCGGCCCTGCTCACCGGCGGCGGCGCCGCCGCCGCCGGCGCTCCCCTCGGCACGGCGCGGGGCGGCGCCGAGGCAGCCGAGGCGCCCTACGTGCCGCCGCGCGGCGCGATCGAAGAGGTGCTCGCGGGGCTCTGGGAGGAGACCCTGGAGCGCGAGCGGGTGGGGGCCGAGGACAGCTTCTTCGCCCTGGGCGGGCATTCGCTCCTCGCCACCCGGCTGATGTCGCGGGTGCGGGCGGTGTTCGGGATCGAGCTGCCGCTGCAGGCGGTCTTCGAGCACCCGACCGTCGCCGGCCTGGCCCGGGAGGTCGCGATGGCGTCGCGCCTCACCGGTGCCGTGCTGCCGCCGATCGCGCGCGTTGATCGGGGGGCGGGAGCGGGGGCGGAGCGAGATCAGGCGAGTGTCGACGGGCCACCGCGGCCCGTCGACCTGCCGCTCTCCTTCGCGCAGCAGCGGTTGTGGTTCCTCGATCAGCTGGCGGGCGGGACGCTCTACAACATCCCGATCGCGCTGCGCGCGGCGGGCGAGCTGTCGGTCGCCGTGCTCTCGCGGACGCTCGCCGAGGTGGTGCGCCGGCACGAGGTGCTGCGGACGGTGTTCCCCGGCGCCCACGCGGCCCTCGCCGTCCCCGGCCAGGCGCGGCAGCTGATCCTGCCGCCGGACCCCCGGCCCCTCCTGACAGTGCCGCTCGTCGACCTCTCGGGACTCCCCCCGGCGCGGCGCCGGCCGGCGGCGGAGGGCCTCGCGGCGGCGGAGGCGCGGCGGCCGTTCGATCTGGGACGGGGGCCGCTCCTGCGGGTGCGGCTCTGGCGTCTGGACGCGGCGGAGCACCTGCTGCTCGTCGCCATGCACCACATCGTGAGCGACGGCTGGTCGCTCGGGGTGCTGGTGCGGGAGGTGACGGCGCTGTACGCGGCGTTTGCCGCCAGACGGCCCTCCCCCCTTGCCGAGCTGCCGGTGCAGTACGCGGACTTCGCCGCCTGGCAGCGCGGCTGGCTCACCGGCGAGGTGCTGGACGGGGAGCTCCGCTACTGGCGCGAGCGCCTCTCCGGGGCGCCGGTCTGCGAGCTGCCGGCCGACCGGCCGCGCCTCGCGGTGCGGAGCTTCGCCGGCGCGGGCCGCCGCCTGGCGCTGCCGCCGGACCTCTCGCAGGCGCTCGCCGCGCTCTCCCGGCGGCAGGGCGCGACGCTCTTCATGACGCTGCTCGCGGCCCTCGGCGTGCTGCTGTCGCGCTTCGCGGGCCGCGCCGATCTCACGCTCGGCACGCCGGTGGCCGGCCGCCGCCGCCTGGAGCTCGAGGGCCTGATCGGCTTCTTCGTCAACACCCTGGTGCTGCGGCCCGATCTCGCGGGCGAGCCGCCGTTCACCGCCCTCCTCGCGCGGGTGCGCCGGGAGGCGCTCGCCGCCTATGCGCATCAGGACCTGCCGTTCGACAGGTTGGTCGAGGACCTGGCGCCGGAGCGCAGCCTGGCCCATACGCCGCTGTTCCAGGTGATGTTCGCCTGGCAGGGCGCGGCGGTGGAAGAGGTCGCGCTGCCGGGCGTCCGCCTGGTCCCGCTGGATCTCCCCGAGGAGACCGCCAAGTTCGATCTGAGCCTGTCGCTGCGCGCCACCCGTTGCGGCATCGAGGGCGATCTCGGCTACGCGCGCGACCTCTTCGATCCGCCGACGATCGAGCGGCTGGCCGCCGCCTTCGCGGTCCTCTTGGCAGCGGCGGCCGAGGATCCCACGCTGCCGGTCGCGCAGCTGCCGCTCCTGGGTCCCGGCGAACGTCATCAGGTGATGGTCGAATGGAACTCCACCGCCACGCGCTGGCCATCCGGCAGCACGCTGCCGGAGCTCTTCGCCGCGCAGGCGGCGGCCTGGCCGCTGCGGGCCGCCTGGGAGCTCGGCGGCGAGGAGCTGACCTACGCCGAGCTGGCCCGCCGCTCGGACGTGATCGCCGGCTTCCTGCTCCGCCAGGGGGTGGGCGCCGGGGAGGTCGTCGGCCTCTGCTGCCAGCGCTCGGACACCCTGCCGGTGGCGATGCTGGGCATCCTCAAGGCCGGGGCCGCCTATCTGCCGCTCGACCCGGACCTCCCGCGCGAGCGGCTGGCGTGGATGCTCGCGGACAGCGGCGCGCCGCTGCTGCTCACCCAGGAGAGCCTGGCGGCCCGGCTGCCGCCGTCCGGCGCGCGGGTCGTGCGGCTCGATGCGCAGTGGGAGGAGATCGCGGCCGCGGGCCTCTCCCCGGACGGCGCGCCGGTCCGCGGAGCGTCCCGCCCGGCGGCAGCGGTGCGCCCGCCGGCGCCCGACCCGGCGGCCCCCGCCTACCTGATCTACACCTCGGGCTCGACCGGCCGCCCCAAGGGGGTGGCGGTGCCGCACCGCGCCGTCGTGCGCCTGGTCGTCGCGACCGATTATGTCGATCTGGCCGGTCTGAGCGGTGAGCGGGAGCCGGTGCGGATCGCGCAGCTCGCGAACCTGTCGTTCGACGCCGCGACCTTCGAGATCTGGGGCGCCCTGCTGTCGGGCGCGACGCTCGTCGGGGTGCCCCAGGAGACGCTGCTGTCGCCGGCCGGCCTGGCGGCCTTCCTGGCCGCGGCGCGGATTCGCGTCCTCTTCCTGACCACGGCGCTGTTCAACCAGGTGGCGCAGCAGGCGCCGGGAGTTTTCGCCGCCGTCCACACGGTGCTCTTCGGCGGCGAGGCGGCCGATCCGGGAGCCGTGCGCAAGGTCCTGGCCGGCGGCGCGCCCGAGCGCCTGCTGCATGTGTACGGTCCGACGGAGAACACCACCTTCAGCACCTGGCACCGCGTCGAGACGGTGCCGGCGGACGCGCTGACGGTGCCGATCGGCCGGCCGATCGCCAACACCCGGGGGTTCGTGCTGGATGCGGGGATGCAGCCGGTGCCGCCGGGCGGGGTGGGGGAGCTCTACCTGGCCGGCGCGGGGCTGGCCCTGGGCTACTGGCGCCAGCCGGAGCGCACCGGCGAGCGCTTCGTCGCCAGCCCGGCGCTGCCGGGAGAGCGCCTGTACCGCACCGGCGACCGGGTGCGCCTGCTGCCGGACGGCAAGCTCGAGTTCCAGGGCCGCGACGACCAGCAGATCAAGCTGCGCGGCTTCCGCATCGAGCTCGCCGAGATCGAGCTGGCGCTGACGGCGCTGCCCGGAGTCGCCGAGGCGGCGGTGGTGCCCCGGGACGACCTTCCCGGGGGCCGGGGCCTCGCGGCCTACGTCGTGCCCGACCCCGGCTCCAGGATCGCCATTGCCGCCGACCGAGCCGGTGGCGCTCCCGGCGCCGACGGCGCCGACAACGCCCAGGGCGCGGATGACGCCCCGGGCTCCGATGGCGCCGGGCTCTCCGCCGCGGCGCTGCGCCAGGCGCTCGCGGACCGGCTGCCCGGCTACATGGTGCCGGCCTGCTTCGTGCCCATCGCGGCCCTGCCGCTGACGCCTAACGGCAAGGTGGACCGGCGGTGGCTGGCGGAGCACGGCCCGCTGCCCGGCGGCGCCGGCATGCAGTCCGGCGGCGCGCCGCGCACGCCGGCCGAGGAGCTCCTGGCGGGGATCTTCGCCGCGGTCCTCGCGCCGGGAGGGAGCTCCCCGAACCTCCTGGGCCCTCCGAGCCCTCTGCACCCTCCCCTTCCGCACTCTCTGAACGCTCCGCACCCGCTGAACGCTCCGCACCCTCCGCACCTGCCGCACCCTCTGAGCACCGCGCCGCGGCCAGCCCTCGTAATCGGGCCGGAGGCCGATTTCTTCGCCCTGGGCGGCCACTCGCTCCTCGCCACGCAGCTGGCTTCGCGCGTGCGGGAGGCCTTTCGGGTCGAGCTGCCGCTGCGCGCGGTCTTCGAGCACCAGACCGTCGCCGGCCTGGCCCGGGAGATCGAGCGGGCGGCGCGCCGCGGCGACGCCGCACCGGAGCCGCCGCTCGTGCGGATCGATCGCCGCGCCGACCTGCCGCTCTCCTTTGCCCAGCAGCGGCTGTGGTTCCTCGATCAGCTCACCGGCGGACCGCTCTACAACGTGCCGCTCGCGCTGCGCCTGCGCGGCCCGCTCGCGGCCCCCGTGCTGGCGCGGGTGCTCGCCGAGGTGGTGCGCCGCCACGAGGTGCTGCGGACGGTGTTTCAAACCGCCTCGGGACA
>JASLEW010000598.1 GCA_030150965.1 Thermoanaerobaculia bacterium
ACCGGGACTCGGTGGCGAGCTTCCAGATCCTCGGCGCCGGCGCCGACTGGCAGCTCGCCTCCGGCTGGCAGCTGCGCGGCCGGGTCGACAACCTCGCCGACCGACGTTACCAGGTGCTGGTGGGCTTCCCCGGCGCCGGCACCGCGCTCCGCCTCGGCTTGCAATACAGCCGCTGAACGGAGCGGGCGGCCGGCAACCGTCCGCTGTACGCTAGTGTAGTGAGTCGCGCCTGGCCAGCGACGCGAAGTGCGGCGCGATCAGCGAACGAAGGAACCGACCGGGACACTAGGCCGCGGACCTGGGCTGGAAGGGAATGCCCAGGGTGCCCTGCATGTAGCCGATCAGCAGGTCGCCGTCCCAGCTGCCGAACCAGAAGGTGACGGGCCAGGGCTGCCGGTCGTCGACGTCCCCGCCCAGATGCTCGGCGCCGGTGATGCGCTGGGGGCCGTTGATATTGAAGCTGTAGGTGAGCTGGAAGCCGAGCTTGCTGATCACGCGGTCGCCCCAGAACTCGAGCTGATAGATGCGCGTGCGCAGCGCCTCGATCCGGGCATCGAGCTCCGCGCTCTTCTCGCCACCGCTCCTCCGCGCCTCCAGGGCGGCGATGCGCTGCTCCAGGAAGCGGCGGCGGTCGCGGAAATAGGAGTAGCCGTCGAAGACGCGGATCGCCGCCATGGCGGTGGTCGAGGCCGGGCTGAAAGCGGTCGGCAGGCGGCGGCTGTAGGTGCTGGGATCCTCGATCTGCCAGATCTGCTGCGGCGGATTGGCCGGGTTCAGGTGATCGGTCGCCTCGATGGTGACCAGGCCGCTCTTGATCTCCAGCTCGAAGGGGTTGACCACGAACATCATGTTGTCGTCCGAGCCGACGATGTTGTTGCGGCTGTCGAAGATCGGGCCGTCGAACGGCGGCGTGCTGCCCTTGAGCGACAGCCGGGCGCCGGCGAGGGCGCGCGCCGCCGGCTCATAGCTCCTGCCGTCGAAGGTCACTCCCGAGACGCTCACGCCGACGCTCAGCTTCATCGGCCGGTCCGGATCGTCCGGCCTGCCGGGCAGCTGCACCGGCTCGCGCAGGTTCCGTGCGGCGAACTCGTCGTCGATCTGCGTGCGGATCACCTGGTCGAGCGGATCCTCGTGGACCAGCGCCATGGTGTAGCCGCTCACCCCCCGCTGCTCGTTGGTGGGGTCGGGGTCGGTGGCGAGGCGGCAGAAGAAATAGCCCTGGTACTCGATCTCCAGCAGCTTGGCGAACTTCACGGCCCCTCCCTCCTGGCGGCGCGCGCCCGCGCCCGGCGCGGCTCAGCTCGACGGCGCGACGATGAACTGCGGCAGCTCGCCGATCTGATAGACGCGGCGCAGGTTGTTGCGGATCGCCGTGGCGCTCTCGTAGACGAAGCGGACCTGGCGGTCCACCAGCGCCACGTCGCCCGGCCCGCGCAGCGCCGCGGCGAGGCCGCCCGCGGCACGCGCGTGGTCGATCTTTTCCAGGCTGGCGATGATCCAGCCGAAGCGGTCGAGAAAGAAATTGATGTCCTGGAGATCGGGGCCCTGCTCTTCGAGCAGCTGCAGGTCGGACTCCGACAGGTGGTAGTTGCCGCCGGTGGTGTGCTCCCCGTCGCCGCTGCGCGTGTAGGCCATGATCTCGGCCAGCGGACGCACCAGCATCGTCATCATCGGCCCGAACGCCGCCTCCTGGAGCGCCAGGCTGAAGTATGGATAGGAGGTCTGGCTGGCCGCCGGCTGGAAGTTGCGGTAGAGCGAGGTCAGCAGGAAGACGAGCGTGGCATAGGTGTAGTTGAAGAGGTCGAAGAGCTCCAGCGCCAGCGGATCCGAGATCTCGTCCCGCCGCGGGTTCAGCGGCACCGGCAGCGAAGCCTCGAAGCCCGGGTCCCGGTCGAGGAGCGCCGCCATCTCGTCCCGCACGTCGGAGAAACGCCGGAAGTGGCTCTGGTAGTCGGGCGGCGCATCGATCCCCTCGCCCTCCTCGACGATGAGCTTCAGGGCCACGTCCGCCGAGGCGACATCGGTGATCGGGAAGATGTTGATCTGGTACTCGATCGGCACGAAGACCTGCTGGTTCGGGTTGCCGGTGAACAGCTCGGCCGCCGGCAGCCGGTGGATGGCCGCCTGGATCTCGTCGTAGAGCTCCTGGATGGTGCCGGGAGCGATGCTGTCCGCTCCCACCGCCTGGGCCGCGGGCGCACCGGCCGCCGGGGCGCCGGCGAGGGCGCCGCCCCCGCCGCTCCTGCCAGCCCCTCCAACACTTCCGCGCGCGGCCAGGAGCGGCGCGAGATGGCGGCGGCTGAGCGGATAGCCCGCGTTGCCGGCGGCGGCGTCCGGCGCCGCGCCGGCCGCGCGCGGTCCGGCGCCGGGGCAGGGCCGCTCCGGCGTGCCGAAGCACCACCAGGGGATCCGCGCTCCGGTTTGCCTGAGCGTCTCGTAGCCCGGGCTCTCGGCGCAGACGAACCGCCCGATCGTCGCCAGGTTGAAACGCTCGAAGACGAACGGGATGTCGCAGGGCGTCACCTCGCCGCCCGGCGCCTTGAACGGCGCCATGCTCGCCCCCAGGAGGTACGGCGACTGCCGGGGGATGTTCTCGCGGCTGAACCACGGCGGCTCCCCGAGCGCCGTCAGCAGCCCGTTGACCAGCGCCAGATGCTCCATCTCCGAGCGCGCCACCATCAGGATGGTCGACCCCCAGCGCCGGATGGACTCGTACTGCGCCGCGCTGCACCGCTCGTCCGGCTGCTTCTTGAGCGAGAAGGCCGCATACAGGTACTGGATCATCAGCTGCTGCTCGATCTCCGACGCCTCCTTGAGCGCCGCGATCAGCTCCGGCTTGCTCGCGATCGGATGGGGCTTCGCTGACTTGAGGCTCACGGCCGCACCTCCATGGGCCGCGATGCTACTACAGGCGTGGAAAAGCCCCCGTGGCCCGGGCAGGCGCCGGGCCAGGGCTTCTCTGCCGCGCCATCGGCGGCTCGGCAACCAGCGGCAGGCCGGCGGCCGACCAGGACCATGCCGGCGCCAGGCGGCCGGCCACGAAGCCTTGACGCGGCACGAGGGAAGCCCTACAAGGGCCGAATGCCAGAGACAGCCGAACACCAACTGCTGGATGCCCTCCTGGACTCCTGGGACCGCAACAACACGATCCTGGTCAACCTCCTCCGCCTCCTGCCTGAGGACGCGCTCGTGGTCAGGGCGCTCAGAGGCAGCCCCTCCATCGCCCAGCACTTCGCCCATATCCATTACGTCCGCCTCGTCTTCGTCCAGGAGGACGCTCCTGACTTCGCCCGGGAGCTGCCCGTGAACGAATGGGCGGCCGAGCCTGACGCCGCCCGCCTTGTCCAGCAGCTCACCGAGAGCGCCCAGGCCGTGCGGCGGGCCGTCAAGGCCAAGGTGGAGGGGCGCCAGGAGATGAACCTCCACTACGACCACCCCATCCTTCTCCTCCAGCACATGATCTGGCACGAGGGCTACCATCACGGCCAGATCAAGCTGACGTTGAAGCTGATCGCCCGCTCCTTGCCTGATGGACAGGTCGGTCCCGCCACGTGGGGCGTCTGGATGCGCAAGAGCTGAGCGGCCGTTCTTCTCGGTGGTCCCGTCGCTGCCGGCCTGGACGGACCCGTCAGCTTGCAGCGCCCTCCCGGAAGGCGCTATGATCATGATCATGAGCATGAACAAGCGCCTCCAGATTCCGATTGACGAGCGGGAGCGCTCCTACCTCCAGGCTGCCGCCCGCCGTGCGGACCTGCCGCTTGCGGAGTGGGCGCGGCGCCAGTTGCGGGCCAAGGCCGACGAGGTGATGGCAGGAAGCGCTCTGAGCCCGAGCGAAGCCCTGGCCCAGCTGAAAGCCCTCGCAGCTCCCGTCGGGCCGGTGGAAGCCATGATCGACGAATCGATCACCGGTCGCTATTCGTGATCCTGATCGATGCCAATGTCTTCATGTATGCAGCGGGGCGGGAAAGCCCTCAGCGGAGAGCGTGCCAGCGGGTGCTTGATCGAATCGTCGCGGGCAAGGACCAGGGAGCCTGTACCGATGCCGAGGTCTTGCAGGAGATTCTTCATCGATACCGCTCTCTTCAGCTCCCCGAAACCGGCTTTCAGCTCTTCGACCTCATCCTCCAGCTGGGGCTTCCCATTCTTGCCGTGACGGAAGGCGCCCTGCGCGAGGCCCGTGCGATCCTCTCCCGCCATCCGAGCCTTTCCACTCGGGATGCCGTGCACCTGGGAGTGATGCGTGAGCACGGACTCGACGAGATCCTTTCCTACGACCGCGGCTTCTCCCAGGTTCCCTGGGTGAAGCGCCGCGAGGCCGGCGCGGCCACAGAACCTTGACCAGGCCGAGCGCTACCCGGGCAGGATGTGGAGCAGGAACGGGAGCCCGATGGCGACTCCCAGGCCGTAGACGAGATCGAGCCAGAAGATCGAGGCCAGAGCGCCCAGATAGATGAGGCCCACCAGTGGGGTGCCGACCAGACGGGCCGTGATGGGGGCACCCCTGGACCATAGAGCGCTCCAGATGGTCCTGGCGTCGCCGGAGCTGGGGAAGGAGTGCATGGCGACCGATACGGCGAGCCAGAGGAGGGCGGCGAAGAGCCACTCCCGGAGAGGGAGCGACCGGTGAAGGGCGATGGCGAGCAGCGCGATGGCGAAGCCGGCGGCAGTGTTGACGAAGAGAGGGCCCACCCCGATCAGGATGCTTTTCCAGACGCTCTTGGGCCGCTCATGGATGACGAACCCGGCGGGATTGCCGAGCCGGAAGTAGCAGACACGGAGGATACGGGTGCCGGTCCAGCGGCAGAAGAGACAGTGCGCCAGCTCGTGCACCATGACCCCGGGGAAGGTGACCAGGGTGATCAGGACGCCCGGAACGATCATCAACGCTCCTCACGATGGATGCCGGCCGGCTGCGGCCGGTCTGGCTCAAGAGTACAACCTGAGCTGCGTGAGCGGACGGCCGGGCGAGCGGGCCTGCGACGGGGCTCGAAGGGGTTCGGACTTTCTCGTGCTGAAGGGCGGCATCGTGACGTCCATTGCCGGTGGAGGCACGGGCGCCGGCGGCAGGACGGCAGGGTGCCGCGCTGGTAAGATGAGGCGATGCTGGAGCGTCTACGAGAACGTCTGGCCGAGCTGCCGGAGGTGCGCCTGGCCGCCGCCTTCGGTTCGGTCGCTCGGGGCGAGGAGAGGCCGGGGAGCGACCTCGATCTCGGACTCCTCCTCGACACCGACGCTCTCCCGCAGCGCTGGGAGATCGAAGCAGCCCTCGGCCGCGCGGCCGGCCGGGCCGTGGATTTCGTCTACCTCGACGAGGCCCCACCCTTGTTGCGGTTTGAGATCGCCAGGGACGGCGTGGTCCTGATCGAGCGCCATCCGGGCGACTGGGTCGACTTCCGCACCCGGGCCATGATCGACTGGTGGGACTGGGCCCCAACCGCCAGATGGATCACGGAGACGATCCTACGTCGCCAAAAAGAGAGGCTGGAACGTGGTTCAACGTGAGGTCGCAGCCCACAGGATCGCCCGCGCGCATGCTCGATTGGACGAAGCGGAGACGTTGGTGTCGCGGCCGGTCGACGTGTTCATCTCCGACCGCCAGGGTCGGGATCTCGCGAGCTTCTACCTCCAGCTCGCCATTCAGGAGGCGATCGATCTTGCAGCCCACTGGGTGGCGGACGCCGGTTGGACGCCGCCGGCCGATGCAGCCTCCACCTTCGGCGTGCTTGCTGACCACGGCGCTATCGACAGCGATCTCGCATCGCGGCTGCGCGCGGCCGTGGGCCTGCGAAACCGCATCGCCCACGACTACGCCGGGGTCGACCACGCCCGTCTGCATGCCGAATTCTCCGCCGGGGTGGAGCCGCTGCGACGGTTCCTCGTCGCCGTAGCCGCTGCCGCAGGTCTCTGACTCCCCTCGGCGGTCCCCTCGCGCATATTCACGGCTCTGGCATCGAGCAGCTTGCGGGTCGCAGACCCTCTCAGACGACGGCGTGAGGAGTCAGGGCGAGCCGCGCAGCGGGCGCCGAAGGCGGCCTCATGACGTGGTGCAGACCAGCTTGCCGTAGCTGTTGGTGAGCTCGTAGAAGCCGCTCGAGTCCACCGTGCACGTGGAGAGATCGATCGTGGTGGAGACCCAGCTGGGCAGGCTCGAGTCCTCTTCCTTTCAGCTACGCGCCGCGCTCCCGCACGGCGCCGCAGCTCGGTGGTCTTCTCGCCTAAGACGTGGAGCAGGTCAGCTTGCCGTTCTGATTGGTGAGATAGAAGAACCCGTCCGAGGCCTGGGTGCAGGTGCTGAGCGAGATCGAGGTGGACACGTAGGTGTGATTGTCGTTCTTGCACTGGCAGGAGTAGGTGACCGGCGTGGTGATAGAGCACTTGATGCAGGCAGCCCGACTCCCGCCGGGTGGCGGCGACGGCTGCACCGAAGTTGCCGATGCCCAGCGAGGAGAGAGGCGGTCAGAGGTGCAAGCTGCTGTCCGAAACGTCCAAGGCGGCGCCTCGGGCGCCAGGGCTGATGCGCCACTGGTGGCCAATCTGGAAGGCGGCGGCGCGGGCGGCGATGACAGGATCAGGATCGTGCTTCAGCGCGCGACGCAGCTCGCGCGCCGCTCTCTGCGCCCAGCCGCCCGCCAGGGCAGCGACGAGCTTCTCGAAAGTAGCGAGGAAACTCTCGCCCTTCCCCTCTCCGCGCACGTGAGCCAGGGCCAGGTCGAGAGTGCAGAGACAAGCGTCGACCGGCTTGCCCTGCGCGACCAAGCGGCGCTGGATGGCTTGTAAGCGAGGAACGGCGAGTTCGAGATCGCCGAGCCTGACCCGCAGCCGGGAGGCCAACCACTCCACGAGCACCTTCTTATCGCGATCCTGGATGCGGGCGCGAAACGCCGACGAGTCCTCGATGAGCCGGCGTGCCTCCTGATCGAAGCCCATGGCCAGCAGACAGCTGGCGGCGCCCAGACGGACCCTGGACTGATGCCCAGCATCGAGGTCAGGGAAAGGATCGACGATCAGTCCGGCGAAGATCGCCATGGCACGGCCCGGGTCGCCACGCCGCAGGTGCACGAAACCGAGGCGGCACAGGCAGTCCCAGGCGCTCAGGCCCAAGCAGAGCCTGCGCGCGAGCGCTTCCGCCGCCTGGCTGAGCACCGCTGCCGCCCAGTCCAGCTCCCCCAGGTCCTCGTAGAGGTAGGCCAGAGAGACGGCGAAGTAACTGTTCTCCGAGGACTCGGGGACGGCGGCCAAAATCCGTGCGGCATCGCGGTAGGACCCCTCAGCATCTCGCCATCGGCGCAGCGAGCGTTGCGCATCCCCGAGGTCGCACCGCGCGCGAGCCTGCAAGCCGAGCAACCATTTCGGATCCAGGTCGCCGTCGCCGTCCGGGCGGACCAGGTCGGCAATCCGCACGGCGGTTTGGGCCAGCCGCAAGGCCAGGAGGGGATACTCGTGCCGCACCCGGCGCCTCTCGTCCAGCAGCGTCGCCGCGACCCCGAACTTGCGGTAGGGCAGCTCCTGGACCGCCTGGCGGCGCGCCCGCGCCGTCATGGCCATGAGATCAGAGGCCAGGTCTCCCAACTCCGACTGCCGCCGTTTCATGGCCATCCCCAGCCTGCGCAAATGCGGAAGCCACAGGCTGGTGTCGAGTTCCTCGTCGAACCGGGAGTCCCTTTCCTCCTTGGGTGGACCAAAGAGCAGCAGGTCGTCGCCCAGGGCCTGAAGCTCCTTTGCGGTACGAGTTTGCATCGTCTTGGGCCGCGCGCGCTGACCGTAGCGGCATCTCGCCGGTACCGTATATGAACAAGTTGAGGCTCACAAGAGAGCGTGGCGCGGCCGACGCGCCGAGAGGCTCACCAAGCGCCCGTAGAGCCTGGGCTCCGGAGGCTCGTGCTCCCGCTCCAAGACGGTCAAACCGGTCGCGCCAGAATGCACTGGCCGGTCTTGTCCATGCAGAGAATCGGACGCCACGCCGCCGCCGGGCGCGATCGGACGGCAGGCGGCACCTCTCTCCAGGGGCGGCATGCCGCCGTTCCCCGATGGTCAAGGAGTTCGCCGATGAAACCGAATCACACCGCGTCAAGCCGCCGCCTCAACCTGCACCGCGAGACCCTGTGCGACCTCTCCACCCTCCGCCGGGCGTCCGCCGGAAGCGGCACGACCCCGGTCTGCTGCTTCCAGCCCACGACGACGGTGCAGCCGACGCACCAGGTGCAGTGCGTGACGACGGCCTGACGCCTCTGGCGCGGCGCCACCGGATGGAGACGGGGGGCGCCTGCCCCCCGCCGCGCGGGCGCCTGCCCCCCGCCGCGCTTATGGCTCTCCACGATCGCGCGGGGATGCTCCTCGCGGCGGCGATTTGTCTCGCTTCCGGGCCTCGGCCGTACTTGAATCAAGGGGAAAGGACCGTCGCGCCGTCATCACCCGCTTGACCCTCCTCAGCTTCGAGACGAGATGCCTCGCTCTCGCCTGACCGTGGCGCGCTCCGTCCCCGCCAAGCTGCCGGCCTTCCTGAAGTGGCGATGAGGCCCGAGAACCTGGAATCCATCTACCGGCTGTCGCCGGCCCAGGAGGGCATGCTCTTCCATGCCCTCGACGAGCCGGAGAGCGCGCTGTACATGCGGCAGCTGGTGGTCGAGCTTGCCGGCCCGCTCGAGGTGGAGCGGTTGCGCGCGGCATGTGAGGGCCTCGTGGCCCGCCATGCGGTCCTGCGGACCTCGTTCCACTGGCAGGAGATGCCGCACCCGGTCCAGGTCGTGGCCCGCGAGGTGGCGCTGCCCTGGGAGGAGAAGGACTGGCGGCGGCCGGCCGGGAGATCCCTCCGGGGAACGCGGCACGGCCACCCTGGCCGTGTGGCGGCCGCGACCGGCGACAGGCGGAGCCGCGGCCGTCTCGCCGCGTCGGAGCGGCGGCAGTCGATGGCGGAGCTGCTGCAGGCCGATCTCCGGCGCGGCTTCGATCTCACCCGTGCGCCGCTGGTGCGCTTCACCCTGGTGCGCACCGGCGAGTCGGACTGGGAGCTGGTCTGGAGCTTCCATCACCTGATCCTCGACGGTTGGTCGCTGCTCCTGCTGCTGCGGGAGCTCTTCGCGGTCTATGCGGATCTCTGCCAGGGCCGCCGGCCGGCCGCCCTTCGAGCCGTGCCGTTCCGCGATTTCATCGCCTGGCGCGAGCGCCAGGACGGGGCTGCCGCCGAGCGCTTCTGGCGGCTCGGCCTCGCCGGGTTCTCGGCCCCGACTCCCCTGCCGGTGGTCCGGCAGCGCGGCGCCGCGGCGCCCGTCGCGGATCGCCGCTCGTTCGCGGAGCGCGGGACCGAGCTTGCCGCGGCGACGACGGACGCCCTGGCGGGCATGGCCAGGCGGCACGGGCTGACCGTCAGCACCCTGCTGCTCGGCGCCTGGGCGGTGCTGCTGTCGCGCTACAGCCACGAGGAAGACGTGGTCTTCGGCACGACCGTGTCCGGGCGCTCGGCCCCGCTGCCGGGGATCGAGTCGATGGTCGGACTGCTCATCAACACCCTGCCCCTGCGGGCGCGGGTGCAGGAGGACGCCGCCGTGCTGCCGTGGCTGCGGCGCCTCCAGGAGGCGGCGAGCGAGCTGCTGCAGCACGAGCACGAGGCGCTCGCCGCGATCCAGGGCTGGAGCGAGGTGCCGCGCGGGCAGCCGCTGTTCGACAGCATCGTGGTGTTCCAGAACCTGCCGATCGAGAGGGTCCTGGACCGCGAATTCGTGAGCTCGCTGCCGCTGCGGGCCGCGATCCGCCGCGGCGCCGAGACGCTCAACTATCCGCTCGCCCTCGTCGTCCTCGAGGGGGAGCGCCTGGATCTCCGGCTGAGCTTCGAGCGCGAGCGCGTGGAGCCGGCGGCGGCGTCACGCATCCTGGGCCATCTGCGGTCGCTGCTCGAAGCCCTGGCCGCAATGAGCGCCGCCGGCGCGGTCGGCGGGATCAGCGCGAGCGACGCGGTTGACGCGACGGGCGCGACCGGCGCGATCTGCGCCCGCGATGCGATGAGCGCCAGCGACCCGGGCAGCCCGAGCGGCGCGACGAGCGCGAGCGCTGCGATGGGCGCGAGCGGCGCGAGGGCGGCCGGCCCCGCCGCGGGTCCGCGCGCGGTCCTGGCGGATCTGCCGCTGCTCGGCGCGGCGGAGCGGCAGCAGCTGCTCCGCGAATGGAACAGCGCTCCGGCGGTCGTGCCGGCCGCCGGGAGCCTGTCGGCACGGTTCGCGGCGGTGGCTGCCGGGAGGCCGCAGGCGATTGCCCTCGCCGGCGCCGGCGCCGGTGCCGCCGGCGGCGAGCATCTCTCCTACGGCGAGCTGGCGGCGCGGAGCCGCCGGCTGGCGCGCCGCCTGCGCCGCGCGGGCGTGGCGCCGGGCGAGCCGGTGGCGCTGCTGCTCGAGCGCTCGCCGGAGATGGTGGTGGCGATCCTGGGGGTGCTGGCCGCCGGCGCCGCCTACGTCCCGCTCGATCCGGCGTACCCGGAGGAGCGGCTGTCGTTCGTCCTCGCCGACAGCGGGGCGCGGATCGTGGTGACGGAGAGCGCGCCCGCGGCGCGCCTGGCCCTGCCCGCGGGGGTGCGGCAGGTGGCGATCCGCGGAGCGGAGACCCGCGGGGCGGAGCTTCGCGGGGCGGCGGCGGCGGCTGGGGACGAGCCGGGCATGGACCCGGCGGTGGGGCCGGACGACCTGGCGTACCTGCTCTACACCTCCGGCTCGACCGGGCGGCCCAAGGGGGTGGGGGTCACGCACGGCAACGTCCTGCGTCTGCTCACCGCCACCGCTGCCGGGTTCGCTCCCGGTGAGCAGGACGTCTGGACGCTCTTCCACTCGTACGCCTTCGACTTTTCGGTGTGGGAGCTGTGGGGTGCGCTGGCCGCCGGTGGACGCCTGGTGGTGGTGCCGTGGGCGGTGAGCCGGACGCCCGCGGCCTTCCGCGGGCTGCTGATCCGCGAAGGGGTGACGGTGCTCAACCAGACGCCGTCGGCCTTCGCCCAGCTGATGGAGGCCGAGGAGGCCGCCGCGGGCGGCGCCGCCCGGAGGGCGAGGGCGGCAGGCGCGCCCGCCGAGCCCACCGCGCCCGCCGCGCCGGGAACGGCGGCGAAGACGGTGCCGGTCGGCGAGGCAGACCCCGCGCGGGAGCTGACCGCGCTGCGGCTGGTGATCTTCGGCGGCGAGGCCCTCGCACCGCGCCTGCTCGCACCTTGGCTGGACCGCTACGGCGAGGAGCGGCCGCGCCTGGTCAACATGTATGGCATCACCGAGACGACGGTGCACGTCACCCTGCGCCGTCTCGGCCGGAGCGATCTCGGGGCGGGCAGCCCGATCGGCCGGCCGATCGCCGACCTGGCGGTCTACCTGCTCGACGGCCGGGGGGAGCCGGTGCCGGTCGGCGTGGCGGGGGAGATCCTGGTCGGCGGCGCGGGGGTGTCGCGAGGCTACCTCGGGCGCCCGGAGCTGACGGCGGCGCGGTTCGTGCCCGACCCGTTCGGCGGCTCTCCGGGCGCGCGGCTCTACCGCTCGGGAGACCTGGCGCGCCACGGCCCGGACGGGGATCTGGAGCACCTGGGCCGCATCGACCGCCAGGTGAAGGTGCGGGGGTTCCGCATCGAGCCGGGCGAGGTCGAGGCGGCGCTGGCGGGCGCCGCCGGCGTGGCGGCGGCGGCGGTGGTGCTGCGCCAGGGCCTCCCCGGCGGCGACGGGCTGGTGGCCTACGTGGTGCCCGCGCCGGGAGCCGGCATTACGGCCACGGCGCTGCGGGAGCATCTCCAGAGCCGGCTCCCCGACCACATGGTGCCGGCCCAGGTGCTGCTCATGGCCGCGCTGCCGCTCACCGCCAACGGCAAGGTGGACCGGCGGCGGCTCGCCGAGCAGGGCCCCCTGGCCGGCGGGGACGGCGCGCCCGCGGCGCCGGGCTCCGCCGCATCGTCGAGGAGACCGCATGGCCCGGTGGAGGAGCTGCTGGCGGGGATCTTCGCCGCGGTCCTCGCGCCGGGAGGGAGCGCTCCGCACCCGCCGAGCCCTCCGAGCGCTCCGAATCCTCCGAATCCTCCGAATCCTCCGCATCCTCCGCATCCTCCGAGCACCGCGCCGCGGCCGGACCTCGCCCTCGGGGCGGAGGCCGATTTCTTCGCCCTGGGCGGCCACTCGCTCCTCGCCACGCGGCTGCTGGCGCGCGTGCAGGAGGCCTTTCGGGTCGCGCTGCCGCTACGCGCGGTCTTCGAGCACCCGACCGTCGCCGGCCTGGCCCGGGAGATCGAGCGGGCGGCGCGGAGCGGCGACGCCGTGCCGCCGCCGCCGCTCGTGCCGATCGATCGCCGCGCCGACCTGCCGCTCTCCTTTGCCCAGCAGCGGCTGTGGTTCCTCGATCAGCTCACCGGCGGCCCGCTCTACAACGTGCCGCTCGCGCTGCGCCTGCGCGGCCCGCTCGCGGCCCCCGTGCTGGCGCGGGTGCTCGCCGAGGTGGTGCGCCGCCACGAGGTGCTGCGGACGGTGTTTCAAACCGCCTCGGGACA
>JASLEW010000656.1 GCA_030150965.1 Thermoanaerobaculia bacterium
GCCGAGATCCGGGATGAGGCCGGTGTACCAGAAGAGCAGCGACACCGTGGCGTAGGTCGAGACCGCGAAGACGTCGAAGATCAGCGGGCTGCGGAACTGCGGCCAGAGGCCCATGGTGTTCGGGTAGGGCAGCAGCCAGTACCCGAGCCAGGGCCGCCCCAGGTGCAGGATCGGGAACATGCCGGCGCAGGCCACGGCGCCCAGGGTCATCGCCTCGGCCATGCGGTTGATCGAGGTGCGCCAATCCTGGCGCAGCAGCAGCAGGATCGCCGAGATCAGCGTGCCGGCGTGGCCGATGCCGATCCACCAGACGAAGTTGATGATGGCGAAGCCCCAGGCGTTGGGGATGTTGATGCCCCAGATGCCGACGCCCTTGTAGAAGAGCCAGAGCACGGCGGTCAGGAACATCCCCAGCACCATCAGCGACAGGCCGAAGGCGATGTACCACCAGCGCGGCGTGCGGCGCGAGACGATCGAGGTGATCTTGTCGGTGATCGTGCCGGGGGTGTGCTCCGGGGCGAGCACCGGCTCCTTGCCGTGCGGCGCGGCCGCTCCCAGGTTGCGCGCGTCCAGGTCCAGGGTGGCCATGCTAGGTCCTCTTCTCGGTCTGGTTGCCGGCGGCCGCGAGCCGCGGGTTGGGATTGGTGACGCGCGCCAGGTAGGTGGTCCGCGGGCGGGTGTTGAGGTCGTCGAGCATGCCGTAGTTGAGCGGGCTGGCCTTGAGCGCCGACACCTCCCAGGCCTTGCCCCCCAGCTTCTCGGCGTTGACGTCGCCGAAGACGATCGCCTGGGTGGGGCAGGACTGCTGGCAGGCGGTCTTCAGGCGCGCCTCGGCGATCGGCTCGCCGGTCACCTTGGAGTCGATCTTGGCGTGCTCGATGCGCTGCACGCAGTAGGTGCACTTCTCCATCACCCCGCGCGAGCGCACCGTCACGTCCGGGTTGTAGAGCATCGCCGACTGCGGGCTGCTGGGCTCGCTGTAGCGCAGGAAGTTGAAGCGGCGCACCTTGTAGGGGCAGTTGTTCGAGCAGTACCGGGTGCCGACGCAGCGGTTGTACACCATGTCGTTGAGCCCCTCGGCGCTGTGGTTGGTGGCGCCGACCGGGCAGACCAGCTCGCAGGGGGCGTTCTCGCACTGCATGCACGGCACCGGCTGCACGTGCAGGCGCGGATCGTCCATGCTGCCGGTGAAGTAGCGGTCGATGCGGATCCAGTGCATCTCGCGGCGCCGCTGCACCTGGTCCTTGCCCACCACCGGGATGTTGTTCTCCGCCTGGCAGGCCACCACGCAGGCGCTGCACCCGGTGCAGACGTTGAGGTCGATGGCCATCGCCCAGGCGGAGCCCTCGTAATGGCGGTTGGGGTAGAGGGTCATGGACCGCGCCGGCGTCTCCGCGTCGCGGTGGACGAAGTCCGGATCGCTCTGGAACTCGGCGAGCGTCGCGGTGCGCACGATGTGGCGGTCCATCGCCTTGCGGCCCGCCAGCTCGTCCTCGTCGATCCCCTGCTCCTGGTCGATGGCGTGGTGGTTCTGCGTGCAGGCGAACGAGTAGCGCTCGCCCAGGCCCTTGACGGTGACGCCCGGGGCGGCCCACACGCCGTCCGCGGTGCGCAGCACGTAGGCGTTGAATCCCAGGTCCGAGCCGTTCTCGCCGGCGCGCCGCCGGCCGTAGCCCAGGGAGAGCGTCAGCGTGTCGTCGGCCTGGCCGGGCAGCACCCACACCGCCGCATCCAGGCGCCGGCCGCCGACCGCCAGCTGCACCCGCTCCTCCCAGTCCAGCTTGAGCCGCTGGTGGGTGGCCGGCGAGATCAGCACGGCGTTGTCCCAGGTGAGCTTGGTCATCGGCTTGGGCAGCTCCTGCAGCCACACGTTGGGGGCCCAGCTGCCGTCGTGGACGGTGGGGTCGGGCTGCAGGCAGAGGGTCAGCCGGCCTGCCGCGGCCCGCGCCGCCTGGCTGGCCGCCGTGACCGCCGCGGCGGCCTGGCCGGCCGCGGTGGCAGCCAGGGTCGCCTGGCTCGCCGGGGTCGCCTGGCTGGCCGCCGGCGCTGCCGGGAGGACCGAGGGGGCCGGGGGGGCCGCCGCCACGGTGGCGGCGGCGCCGGCGGACGCGGGCGCGGCGGCGGCCGGCAGGACGCCGTCATGCAGCGCCTGGCGCCAGGCTGCCTCCGGCTCGCCGGGCAGGCGGCCGGTCCAGGTGGCGCGCACCAGGTCGTAGCCCGAGGCGTCGCCGCGCCCGAGCAGGATGGCCACCATCTCGATCATGCTCTTGCCGCCGTAGAGCGGCTCGATCAGCGGCTGGACGAGGCTCGGCGTGCCGTCGAAGGCGCGGGCGTCGCCCCAGCTCTCCAGGTCGTGAGCGGCCGGCACGTGCCAGTGGCAGTGGTCCGCCGTCTCCTCGGCGTAGAGGCCGTGGTGGATGCGGACGGCGACCTTGTCCAGCGCCGCCGCGAAGTCGAGGTCGGCGGGGGCGGTGTAGACCGGGTTGACGCCGCCCAGCATGATCAGCAGGTCGACCTGGCCGGCGTTCATGTCGCGCACCAGGTCGGCGATCGATTGCAGGTGATCGACCGGATCGACCTCGACCGGCTCGCCGTAGATCACCGTCTTGCCGGCGTTGCCGAGCTTCTCGTTGATGGCGTGGGCCAGCACTTGGGCAGCCGCCGAGCAGGTCTCGCCGGCGACCACCAGCGAGGCGCCGGGATGGGCCTGGAGGTCGGCGGCGACCGCCGGCAGCCAGGCGTGCCATGCCGCGCCTGCCGGCGCGGTGTCGGCGGAGGCGGGCGCGGGAGCGCCGGCAGGGGGGGCGGCGCCGGCGACGTCTCCAGCGCCAGGGGCGCCAACCGCGCCGACGGCGCCCGCCAGCGCCAGGAGGAAGGCCTCGATCTCCGCCGGCGGGAGCGGCAGGCGGTGGTCGGCGATGCTGCCGGTCGGCGACGGCGTGGTCTCGGCCACGTAGAGGCGGTTCATGGTCTGCGCCAGCTCCGGCTTGGCCTCGCGCAGCCGCCGCCGGTCGGCGAACTGCCGCGCGTAGACGAGCGAGCCCGGGCCGGCGGCGAGGAGGTCGGCGTCGCAGGCGACGATCACGTCGGCATGGGTGAGGTCGTAGCGCACCTCGACCGGGCGGCCGAAGGCGCGCATTGCGGCGGCGCGCCCGTTGAGCGGCCCGGCCGGCTCCCAACGGTGCCAGCGGGCGTTCGGAAAGCGGGTGGCCAGGTCGCGCATCTGCGCCGCGAAGGTGGGCGAGGTGACGGCGCCGGTCAGCAGCCGCATCCCCTGGCCCCCGGCCGCCTGCTTGGCCTGGAGCAGCGCTTCGATCGACACCAGGAAGCTGCTAAGCAGGGCGGCGCGGCCGTCGTGCAGCACGGCCTGCGAGCGCTCCGGATCGTAGAGGGTGAGGATGCTGGCCTGGGCGAACATGTCGGTCGCGCCGAGGCTCGCCGGGTGCCTGTCGTTGCCCTCGATCTTGGTCGGCCGCCCCTCGTGGCTCTCGACCAGCACGCCGGTGCCGTAGCCGCACTGCGTGAGGGTGGTGGCGTAGTACTGCGGCCGGCCGGGCACCAGCTGCTCCGGCTGCTCGACGTAGGGCACGATCTTCTCGAGCGGCTGGCGGCTGCACGCGGTCAGGCCGGCCAGCGCCAGGGAGGCGCCGGACAGCTGCAGGAAGCCGCGGCGCGAGACGGCGGCGAGCGGGGAGCCGGCGGGCTCCACCCACTCGGAGGCCTGGCGCGGGAACTCGCGGTGCACCATCTCCTGGAACTCCGGCGTCGCGGCCAGCTCGTCGAGGCTCCGCCAGAACTCCGGCCCGCGCTGGCCGCGCAGCCGCTGCCGCACCGTCTCCAGGTCGAGGCGGGCGGGCTCGGCCCGGCCGCCGGGCTCGGCGCCGCACTTCGCTTTGGCACTCTTGGCGCTGTCCATCGTTCTCGCTTTCTGGCGGCCGCCCCGCCGGCGGCGGCCCTCGAACCCGTGCTGCCGGCCCTGCCGCCGGTGGCCCTTCCCCCCGGACCTAGCGGTGGCAGGTCGAGCAGCTGGTGAGAGATTGCAGCTTGTACTCTTTGACCAGCGCTGCACGCAGCGCGGCGGCGCGCGCGGAGTCCGCCGGCGGCTGCCAGTGCAGATTGAAGACCTCGGAGCGCGGCCGCACGTTCTTGCCCGGATTGCGGTGGCAATCCACGCACCATTCCATGGTCAGCGGCGCGTTCTGGTACATCAACGGCATCTTGTCCACCTCGCCGTGGCAGGTGACGCAGCCCATGCCCTTGGCGACGTGGATGCTGTGATTGAAAAAGACGTAATCGGGCAGGTAGTTCACCCGCGTCCATTGCATCGGCCGGTTGGCGGCGTAGCTCTCGCGGATCGGCGCCAGGAGGTCGGCGTTGGTCCAGATCAGGCGGTGGCAGTTCATGCAGGTCGCCGAGGGCGGCAGCCCGGCGAAGCTGGACCTCTCGACCGAGGTGTGGCAGTAGCGGCAGTCGAGGCCGAGCCCCGCCACGTGGTGCTCGTGGCTGAACACCACCGGCTGCTCGTTGACCTCGTCCTGATGGGTGATGTAGGGCGAGCGGAACAGCTCCAGGCCCAGCCAACCCAGGCCAGCCACCAGAAGGACGACGACCACGATGCTGATCTTGGCGAGCGAGTTGGCGCTGCGATGAAAGGTCTGCATGGGCGCGAGGACCTGTTTCAGGCGGCAGTGCCAGGAGTCCGGCCCGGAATCCGTGGCGAGTTTGTGAAAGTCGTCACAAGCGCCGGATGCTAGCAGGGGACTCGACCCGGCGCAAGACGCTCGCCTCCCCCTCCCTTCTCGGGGCCGCGGGCGGGACCTCGGGGCGCGGGCGGGACCTGGCCCGCGCCCTCTTCCACCGGCTCCTGCCGGTGCCGGCGGCCACGAGCCGCGGAGCCGCCGGGCGGGGTTTGCGTTAGACTGGCGCGATGAGCCGGGTGACCAATCTAGGGGTGACCAATCTGGGCGGCGGCGGTCAGGGCGCCGGCGTGGCCGAGGCGGACGGGGCGGCGGCGCCGATCCTCGCTTCCGCCGCTCCGACCGCGCTGGCCGATCTCATGGAGATGACCAAGCCGGGCATCACCCTGATGGTGCTGGTGACCGCGGCGCTCGGGTACCTCCTGGCCGGCGGGACGCTGCTGTCCTGGCAGTGCGGCGCGACCCTCCTGGGGACCGGGCTGGTGGCGTCCGGCGCCTCGGTGCTCAACCAGTTCCGCGAGCGCGGCTCGGACGCCCTGATGCGGCGCACCGCCGGCCGGCCGCTGCCCGCCGGGCGGCTCGACCCCGACCTGGCGCTGCTCTACGGCGTCGCCCTGGGCGTCTGCGGACTGCTCGGCCTGGCGCTGGCGGTCAACGCCCTCACCGCGGCGCTGGGGGCGGCGGCGCTCGCCGGCTACGTCTTCGTCTACACCCCGCTCAAGCGGCTGAGCTCGCTCTCCACGGTGGTCGGCGCGGTGCCCGGCGCGGTGCCGCCGATGATGGGCTGGTGCGCGGTGCGCGGCGAGCTGGACCTCGCGGCGTGGGTGCTCTTCGGCATCCTCTTCTTCTGGCAGATGCCCCACTTCCTGGCGATCGCCTGGCTGTGCCGCGAGGACTACGCGCGCGGCGGCTTCCCCATGCTGCCGGTGATCGATCCGGGCGGCACCTGGACGGCGCGGCAGAGCGTCCTCTACGGCGCCGCGCTGGTGCCGGTCAGCCTGCTGCCGTCGCTCCTCGGCCTCACCGGCCGGCTGTATTTCTGGGGCGCCCTCGCCCTGGGCCTCGGCTACCTGGGCTTCTGCCTCGCCTTCGCGCGCGACCGCTCGACCCGGCGGGCCCGCCAGATGATGCTGGCGTCGCTGCTCTACCTGCCGGCGGTGCTGGTGCTGATGCTGGCGGAGCGGCTGCTACGCTAGAGGCAGGCAGCCCATCGAGCCGGCGCCCCTGGCCGCGACGGTTGCGGCCCCTGCTCTGGGGGCTGCTGCTGGCGGCGCTCCTGGGCGTGGCCGCCGCCGCCCTCCGGGAGCAGCTGGCGCGCGAGCGGCGCCTGGCCCGGGCGGAGCGCCTGGCGGCCCTGCCCGCGCTCGGCGAGGTGCCCGCCTTCGCCTTCACCAACCGCGACGGCCGGACGATCCGCCGCGCCGACCTCCTGGGCGCGCCGTGGATCGCCGACTTCGTGTTCACCCGCTGCATGTCGTCGTGCCCGCTGCTCTCCGCCCGCATGGCGCGCCTCGACCGCGAGCTGCGCCCGCTGCGCCGCCTGCACCTGGTCTCCTTCAGCGTCGACCCGGCCTTCGACACCCCGGCGGTGCTGGCGGGCTACGCGCGCTCCTTCGCCGCCAGCCCGCGCTGGTTGTTCCTGACCGGCGATCCCGCGGCGATGCGCAGCCTCTCCCGCCAGGGCTTCAGGCTGGCGCTCCAGGGGCAGCAGGGCGCGGCGCCCGAGGCGATCCTGCACAGCACCCGCTTCGTCCTGATCGATGCCGGCGGCACGATCCGCGGCTACTACGATGCGCTGGACCCCAGCGCCCTGAAGAGCCTGGCCGGCGACGCCCGGACCCTGGCCGTGGAGTGAGGGGCTCTACGGCGCCGGAAACACCTCGGCAAGCGTGATCTCCAGGCCCGGAAACGCCGCGGCCCGCAGGACCTCATCCCGGTCCCAGGATCCCACGAGCCGCAGCCCCGCCGTCCCTGACACCCGCTGCTCCACCCGGTCGGCGATCGGATCGACGATCCAGTACTCCCTGACGCCCGCCCGTTCATAGAGGACGCGCTTGTCGCGCAGGTCCCGCCGCACCGTGCCCGGCGACAGGATCTCCACCACCAGGTCGGGAGCGCCGGCGATGAACCTCCGCTCCACCAGGCCGGAGCGTGCCACCGACAGGACGAGGAGGTCGGGGATCACCACGTCGAGATCCGAAAGGCGCACGCCGGTGGGCGCATGGAAGAGCTCCCCGGCGCCCGTCCGGCGCAACCAGGTCTCGACGAGATAACCCAGATTCCCCGAGATGCGCTGATGCCGGGTCAAAGGCGTCGGCGACACATGAAGCTCCCCCTCCAGGAGCTCGCAGCGGCACTCTCCGCTCTCCGGGATCTCCAGCCAATCTTTCCAGGTCAGCAGGTAGGGGGAC
This sequence comes from Thermoanaerobaculia bacterium, assembly GCA_030150965.1. Lineage (GTDB taxonomy): Bacteria > Acidobacteriota > Thermoanaerobaculia > Multivoradales > UBA5704 > JASLEW01. The sequence continues at coordinate 7,109 of JASLEW010000656.1, forward strand.
GGCAGCGTCTCGACGTCGAGAACCATGGCAGGAGCTCCTTCGATGTCACCGTACCACACTCCCACACCGCCCATGCCGTCCTCCTCTCCTCGGGAGCCGTGCCGAGCTGCCGCCCCCTACCAGAGAAGACGGAAGCGGTCCGGCGAAGCGTCCACGGGCCCGGTGCATCCGGCGAGGTGCCGATGTCTCCCCTGGCGGCGGCACGGCGCGCGCAAGGACGAGCGCGCGCCGGCGTCCAGCTCCGCGTAGAATCGGCTGCATGCCCGGCCTTCGCGATCTCCCGGCGGTCAACGCCACGCTCAACGCCACGGCGGCGGTCCTGCTGGTGATCGGCTATCTGCTGATCCGCGGGAGGCGGTGGCGGGCCCACCGCGCCGTGATGGTCTCGGCGCTCGTGTGCTCCATCCTTTTTCTGACCTCGTACCTGGTCTATCACTCCCAGGTTGGTTCGGTACATTTTCCTGGCAAGGGCGCGGCCCGATCGATTTACTTCACTATTCTGATCACCCACACAATCCTTGCAGCCACCGTTCCCGTGCTCGCGGGTATTACCGTGGTACGCGCGTTCCGCAGAAGATTCGACCATCACAAGCGGCTCGCCCGCTGGACGCTGCCGATCTGGTTGTATGTATCGGTGACCGGAGTGATCGTCTATTGGATGCTCTACCAGGTCCGCTGGTGAGCAGGTCTCCGATCGGCGAGGACCGGGCCAGGCTGAGTCTCAAAAGGGACGGGAGCGGACGGGCACCGGCGCGGGCGGATCGCTGAACAGATCCGGCTGCTCGGGACCGGGCGGCGCCGGCTCGAGGAGGTCGCTCGGGCCGGCCGCCGCGGCCGCGCCCTCCGCCGCCGGCAGGTAGACGTAGCGCGCCAGGCCGCGGTGATAGAGCATCCCCTGCGACGTCTCGCGCGCGGTGCGCAGCTGGTTCAGCTTGGCGTCGAGGTCGTCGATGAAGTGCAGCACCACCGCCTCGGGGGTCATCGGCTCGACCGGCGAGGAGAACTCCTTCTTGCCCTGGTGCGAGAGGACCATGTGCTCCAGAAGCAGCCGCAGCTCGTCCGGGAAGTCGGGGATCGCGGCGCAGCGCTCGCGCAGCAGGTCGCGGCCGAGCACCACGTGACCGATCAGCCGCCCCTCCACCGTGTAGTCGTTGGCCGGCATCGCGCCCAGCTCGCGCAGCTTGCCGAGGTCGTGGAAGAGCGCGCCGAGAAGCACCAGGTCGCGGTCCAGGTCGCGGTAGTGGCGGCAGACGCCCACCGCCAGCTCCACCATCGAGACCACGTGCTCCAGGAGGCCCCCGCGGTAGGCGTGGTGGATCGACTTGGCGGCCGGGTGCTCGCGCAGCTCGGGGCCGTGGACAGCCAGGGTCTCCTCGACCAGCCGCCGCAGCACCGGGCGCTCCACGCTGCCCTCCAGCACCCCGCGGAGTCTCGTCCATAGATCGTCGATGTCCTCGCGAGTGGACGGAACGAGCAGCGCCTCGTCGAAGCCCAGCCGCCGGTCGTCCTCCGTTGCCTCGCGGCAGTCGTCGATCGTCAGCTGCAGCTGGTCGCGGTAGCTCTTGACCGTGCCCTTGAAGGCGATGAACTGGTGCAGCTCGAACTGGCCGTGCAGCGCCGGGCTGTCAGCCCACACCTTGGCGACGATGGAGCCGCTCGCGTCGGCAAGCTCCATGTCGAGGTAGCTCTTGCCGTTGCGGTCCTGGCGCAGCTCCTTCTTGGTCAGCAGGGCATAGCCCTGGACGGAGTCGCCGGCATCCCAGGAGCGGATCGGCACATTGCGTTGATTGCGCGCCATGATTCGTGGGCCCATCTTAGTCGTTGGCTGTCCTCGGTCCAAGCGCGGCCCGCCGCGGGCACCGCGGGCACCGCGGGCGCCGCGGGAACGGCTCGGAGCCACTAGCCTGCCGCATGTTGCCCGGCGAGGGGTGGCTCCGGGTTGCTCCTCCGCGGCGTGGGGAGGGCTCGGAGAGGGGTGCGTGCTCGGCGAGCGTCATCCGCTCGCACCTCCTTTTAACGCCGCCGAGGAGCAACCCGGAGCCACCCCTCGCCGCCGAGCCGCCGGGAGTCTGCGGACCGGGATAAGGGCAGAGGAGCCGCCCTGCTATTTGCCGGCGCGGGGGAGTGAAAACAGCCGGCGGACGGGTTCGATTCCCGGTTGGCACCTGCCTTGGGCCGGCTTGTACCAGGTGGAGTCGTGACTGGCACCTGCCGTGCAATACTGGCCGGCGTGAGAACACGTCATCGGTCTGCGCATCCGCCGCGGCGCGGGACGCTTGCCGTACCCGCCGCTCTCGCCGCCCTCGTTGCGCTTGGCGTGACGCTCTTCGTGACGCCGGCGCCCTCGCGCCGCGCCGCCGCCCAGGACCCTCAGTCCGCCGCGTCGTCCGGCGCCGCGGCGCCCGGACCGGGTGCCGCCGCGGACGACCCGGTGCTGTGGCCGGAGGCGCAGCGCGCCTTCTTCCAGGACGGGCCGCAGCTGCTCCTCTCCGACGCCCAGCGCGGCGCGCTGGCGCGCCTGGACGGCGCCGCGCGGCAGCGGTGGATCGACGATTTCCTGGCCCACGGCGGCCCCGGCGGCGCGGTGCCGGCGGCGGCGCTGCGCGAGGGCATCGCCCGCCGCGAGCGCCTGGCGATGAAGTTCCCGTCGCCCCTCGACGTGCGGGCGCAGCTGCTGTTCCTCAACGGACCGCCCAGCTCGCGCACCATCCTCGACTGCGGCACCACGTTCAAGCCGCTGGAGGTCTGGACGTGGCGCACCGGCACCACGCCGGAGGCACGCTCCGGCAGCATCGTCGTCTACCGGCCGGTCGAGGACGAGCCCTTCCGCGCCTGGGAGCTGGAGGAGGGCAAACGCGCGCTCTACACCTCGGAGATGGAGTACTGGCTGGAGCAGCAGGACGAGCTGCGCGGCATCGCCGGCCAGCGCTTCGACCTGCGCCTGTGCAAGGAGGCGCAGCTGGTGGACCGGGCGACGGGCATCGCCGGCCTGGGCGGCAGGCGCGGCAAGAATCCGGCGCCGGCCGCCTCCCAGGAGCCCTACGGACACCGCCCCGGCGGCCAGGGAGAGAGCCTGCTCGATCCGCCGAGCGACCTGGCGGCCTGGGCGCGCCGCGCCGCGGCCACCGAGCTGCCCCCGGCACCGGCGCAGTTGGCCATCAACCACGTCGAGGTGCTCTTCCCCGAGTGGGCCGGGATGCGCATCGACACCCGCCTGGTCGCCCAGGTGGTGGCGAACGGCAGGCTCAGCGGCGACGCCAACCCCGCCGAGGGTGAGCCTCCCCCAGGAGCTGCCGGACCGGCGGCACCTCCCACCAAGGCCGCGGCCGGCCAGGCGGCTCCTTCCGATAGGAAGTCCGCCGGTGCGGCCGATCCTTCCAATAAGAGCTCCGCCGGCCAGGCCGAGGCTGGGAGCAATGCCGCCTCGCCGGCGGCAAACGCTCCTGCCGCTCCTGGCGGCAGGCAGCTGGTCAGCCTCACCGTCGAGGGGGCGGTCGAGAACGCCGGCCAGGTCTTCGAGACCTTCCGCCTGCGCTACCGCCTGCCGGCTCCCCCCGCCGGCCAGCCGGTCGCCATCGCGGTCGACCGCAACCTGCGCCCGCACCGCGCCTTCGTGGTGCGCATGACCATCACCGACGACGCCGGCGCCGCCGCCGCCCAGGTGGTGCGCGGCTTCATGGTGCCGCCGGCGCCGGTCGCGCCGCCGCCGTCGGCGGTGGCCGCCGTGGTCCAGGACGACGAGCAGCAGCGCCGCCAGCGCCTCTCTGCCTCGCGCCACGATTCGATCAGCCTGGAGCCGCCGCAGGAGGACGTGGTCTTCGGCCTCTGGCGCACCCAGGCGCTGGTCACCGGCGACCGCATCGTCAAGGTGGCGTTCTCGGTGGACGGCAAGATGCAGCTGTCGCGGCACTCGCCCCCCTATACGGTCGAGCTTCGCCTCGCCCGCCTGCCCACCGAGCAGGTGGTGCGCGCCGACGGCTACGACATGCACGGCCAGCTGGTCGCCTCCGACCAGCTGATCGTCAACCAGCCGCACGGCGGCCTGGCGGTGGCGATCAAGGAGCCGGCCCGCGGCTCCCGGCCGAGCGGTCGCGTGCACGCGGCCGTCGAGGTGACCGTGCCGCCGGAGCGGCGGGTGGAGCAGGTCGAGCTGCGGCTCAACGACACGGTGGTGGCCAAGCTCACGCAGCCCCCCTGGGCGGCCGACATCACGGTCCCCGCCGAGGGCGACACCGTCTATCTCACCGCCTCCGCCCAGCTCGACGACGGCAGCCGCGCCGAGGACGTGCGCTTCCTGCGCTCGCCGCAGTACGTGGAGGAGGTGGCGGTCAACCTGGTCGAGCTCTACACCACCGTGCTCGACGGCGCCGGCAAGCTGGTGACCGGCCTCACCGCCGACGACTTCCAGGTGATCGAGAACGGCCAGCCGCAGACCCTCGCCAAGTTCGAGCTGGTGGAGAACCTGCCGCTCACCCTGGGCATCCTGATCGACACCTCCGGCTCGATGGCCTCGTCGCTCGGCGAGGCGCAGCGTGCCGCCGGCGGCTTCCTCGAACGCATGGTGCGGCACGGCGACCGCTGCTTCACCCTCACCTTCTCCGACCGGCCGGTGCTGCGCATGCCGCTGACCGACGATCCGAAGGCCGCCGCCGAGTCGCTCGAAAAGCTGCAGGCCGACGGCTCGACCTCGATCCACGATGCGCTGGTGCAGAGCCTCTATTACTACCGCGGCACCCGCGGCCAGCGCGCCCTGGTCCTGCTCTCGGACGGGGACGACAACACCAGCCAGCTCACCTTCGACGAGGCGCTCGAATATGCGAAGCGCAGCGGCGTCGCCATCTTCACCATCGGCCTCAACATCCCGGCGCACAGCCTGGGGATCCGCGGCAAGCTGAACCGCCTCTCCGAGGTGACCGGCGGCAAGGTCTTCTACGTCAACAAGGCCGACCAGCTGGCCGGCATCTACGGCGAGATCGAAAGCGAGCTGCGCAGCCGCTACCTGCTGGCCTTCCAGTCCGGCCGCGAGGCCAGCGCCGGCGGCTACCGCCAGATCGAGGTGAAGATGCGCAAGCCCGGCCTCAAGGCGCGGACCGCGCGCGGCTACTACCCCTGAGCCGGGCCGCCCGCCCCCGGCAGGCCGCCCGCCACCGAGGAGGCGTGCAGGCCGCACCTTCCCCGAGGTGTGTTAGGATTTCTGATTTGGAACATCGGGTTGGGACCCGATGCCTGCTTCCTTACCATCCCCTCCGGAGGAGTGTCCCGCATGGCCGCGCGGCGCCTGATGAACCGGCTGTACTACTTCACCATCGAGGACGAGAGCATCCTGGCGGAAGCCTTCTCGCAGCTGGAAAAGGACGTTTACGCCATCACCTACAAGGTCACCGGCACCGAGGACGTCTTCGTCACCACCGGCGAGACGAAGGACGCCATGGACCGCCATGACATCCCCTACAACCTGCTCGCCGAGGAAGACTGCTCGCGCATCTCGCTCTATCACTCGCCGCTGTCGCGCGAGGAGCTGGCCGATTACGAGGACGCCATCAAGGCGCTGGCGCTCGCCTGCCGCGCCATCGCCCTGGCCTGCGTCGGCGTCAACGGCGAGACCAACCTCGGCTTCGACCTGTCGAACGGCGCCAAGCATTACACCTATTTCACCGCCCCCGCCGGCCACACGTTCATCTGGCGCCTGTTCCGCGAGCGCGACGAGGCGGTCGATTTCCTGAGCAAGCTGACCGCCGGCGACAAGAAGGCGGTGGAGTGGGCGGAGTCCATCCCGCTCGGCTCGTCGAAGGACCTCAAGTCCTATCATTGAACCGCGGCGGCAGGAGCACCGGCATCCCGCGACAGCATCCGATGATGGAGCCCACCCTCAGCGTCTCCCAGCTCTGCGGCGAGATCCGCGAGCTGCTCGGCGCGGCCTTCCCCGCGGTGTGGGTGGCCGGCGAGGCGCAGCGCGTCAAGCAGGGGCCGCGCGGCCACGTCTACTTCGAGCTGGTGGAAAAGGGCGCCGACGACGCGATCGTCGGCAAGCTCGACGCGGTGATCTGGAGCGGCGACTATCAGCGGGTGCGGCGCATGCTCGCCGCCACCGACCAGCGGCTGGCCGACGGCGTGCAGATCCGCTGCCGCGGCAACCTGGACTTCTACGCGGCCGGCGGCAAGCTCAGCCTGGCGGTGCGCGAGATCGATCCGGCGTTCAGCCTCGGCCAGCTGGAGCTGCGGCGCCGCGAGACCCTGGCGGCGCTCACCGCCGCCGGCCTGATCGAGCGCAACCGCGGCCTGCCCCTGGCCGAGCTGCCGCTGACCGTGGCGCTCGTCACCTCGGGCGACAGCGCCGCCTATCACGACTTCCTCTCCGGCCTGCGCGAGAGCGGCTACGGCTTCCGCGTGCTGTTCGTGCACGCCGCGGTGCAGGGGCGCGACGCCGAGCGGGAGGTGGTCTCGGCGCTGCGCACGCTCGCGGCGCTGGCGGGCTCCCGGCCCTCCACCGCCCCCGCCATCCGCGGCGCCGCGGCAGGCCAGGCGATCGATTGCGCCGTGCTCATCCGCGGCGGCGGCTCGCGCACCGACCTTGCCGCCTTCGACAGCCGCGCCATCGCCGAGGCCATCGCGCTGGCGCCGTTCCCGGTGCTCACCGGGCTGGGGCACGAGATCGACCGCTCGATCGCCGACCTGGTGGCCCACACCGCCCTCAAGACCCCCACCAAGGTGGCCGAGCACCTGGTGGAGCGCGTGGCCCGCCTCGACCTCGCCGTGGAGGAGCTCAGGCGCGGCCTGCGCCGCGGCGCGCTCGCCCCCGTCGCCCGGGCGCGCGAGGCCCTGGGCCGCGCCGAGCGCGGGGTCAGCCTGGCGCGCCTGCGCCTGGA
>JASLEW010000995.1 GCA_030150965.1 Thermoanaerobaculia bacterium
GGCCCAAGGGCGTCGCCGTCACCCATGTGGGGGTGTCGCGGCTGGTGCTCGGCATCCGCCACGCCGCCCTCGGGCCCGATCAGACCTTCCTGCAGCTCGCGCCCATCTCCTTCGACGCCTCGACGTTCGAGATCTGGGCCCCGCTGCTCAACGGCGGCAGGCTGGCGGTCCCGCCGGCCCACGCCCTCTCGCTCGCGGAGATCGGCCGCGCCATCGACCGCCACCGGGTGACCACCCTGTGGCTCACCGCCGGCCTGTTCCACCGCTTCGTGGAGCACCATCCGGAGGCCCTGCGGCCGGTGCGCCAGCTGTTCGCCGGCGGCGACGTGCTGTCCGCGGCGCACGTGCGCCGGGTGCTCGCCGAGCTGCCGGACACCCGGCTCTTCAATGGCTACGGCCCGACCGAGAACACGACCTTCACCACCTGCGAGCCGCTGGCGGGCGCCGCGCGCTTCGGCGCCGCCGTGCCGCTCGGGCGGCCGGTCCCCAACACCTCGGTCCACGTGCTCGACCCCGAGGGCCAGCTTGTGCCGCTCGGCGTCGCCGGCGAGCTGTGCACCGGCGGCCTCGGCCTGGCGCGCGGCTATCTCGGACGGCCGGAGCTCACCGCCGAGCGCTTCGTCCCCGATCCGTTCAGCGGCGGTGGCGCGGCGCCGGGAAGCCGCCTCTACCGCACCGGCGACCTGGTGCGCGCCCTGCCCGACGGCCGGCTCGACTTCCTGGGCCGCCTCGATCAGCAGGTGAAGGTGCGTGGCTTCCGGGTCGAGCCGGGAGAGATCGAGTCCCGCATCGGCGAGCATCCGGCCGTGCTGCGGAGCGTCGTGGTGCCGCGCGAGGACGCTGCCGGCGAGCGCATCCTGGTGGCCTACGTGGTGGAGAACCCGGCCTACGAGGCGCCGCCGGCCGGCCCGGCCGCCATTGCCGGGGCGCCCGGGGCGGTGGGAGCGGTTGCGGCGGCGGCGAGCCCGGTGCAGACTGAGCAGGTCTCGCAATGGGGCGAGATCTTCGACGACCTCTACTGCGAGCAGGCGGTCGACGGCGATCCCACCTTCAACATCGTCGGCTGGAACAGCTCCTACACCGACCTGCCGCTCCCCCGCGGCGAGATGGAGGAGTGGCTGGCGGACACCATCGACCGCATCGCCAGCCTCGGCCCGCGGCGGGTGCTGGAGATCGGCTGCGGCACCGGCATGATCCTCTTCCGCATCGCGCCGCGCTGCGATCAGTACACCGCCACCGACGTGTCCGGCCGCGCCCTGGCCTATGTCGAGAGCCTGCTCGACCGCCAGGACGAGGGGCCGGGGACGGCCGCCGGGCCGCGCATCGAGCGCTCGCGCGTGCGGCTCCTGGAACGCTCGGCCGAGCAGCTGGACGGCCTGGCGGCCGGCTCCTTCGACACCGTGATCCTCAACTCGGTGGCGCAGTATTTTCCCAGCGCCGACTACCTGGCGGCGGTGGTGGAGCGGGCGGTGGAGCTGGTGCGCCCCGGCGGCGCGGTCTTCCTCGGCGACCTGCGCAGCCTGCCGCTGCTCGCCGCCTTCCACACCTCGCTCGAGCTGTTCCAGGCCCCGCCCGAGATGCCGCTCGAGCGCCTGCGCCAGCGGGTGCAGGCCCGCCGCCTGCAGGAGAACGAGCTGGCGGTCGATCCCGCCTTCTTTGCCGCCCTCGGCCGGCGGTTGCCGCGGCTCGGCCGGGTCGAGGTGCACCCGAAGCGGGGCCGCGCCCACAACGAGCTGACCGGCTTCCGCTATCAGGCCGTGCTGCGGGTCGGCGAGGCCGCGGGGGCGGCGGCGGGCGCCGAGGGTGCGGCGGCGCCGGAAGCAGCGTCGAGAGCGTCGGCGGCCCCGGGAGCGCTGGCAGGGGTGGCAGGGTTGGCGGCGGGGCCGGAGACCCCGGAGACCCCGGAGACGATCGGCTGGCGCGACTGGCAGGACGAGGGGCTGAGCGTTGCCGCCCTGCGGCGGTATCTGGAGCAGGACAGGCCCGAGATCGTGGCCGTGCGCAACGTGCCGAACGCCCGTGTGGCCGAGGCGGTGGCGGCGGCGAGGTTGCTCGCCGGGGCCGCGGGGAACGCCGGACAACCCGCGTCCGCCGAGGCCCTTGGCGCCGCCGGATCGGCGGCCCCGAGAACCGCCGGCGATCTGCGCCGCCTCGCCGCGAGTGCCGCCGCCGGCGCCGCCGATCCGCAGGAGATCTGGGATCTCGCCCTGGCCATCCCGGAGCTGCCCTACGAGGTCGAGCTGAGCTGCGTCTCCGCCGGCGGCGAGGGCTGTTTCGAGGCGGTCCTGCGCCGCCGCGGCGCTGCGGCAGGAGCGCGGCTGGCGCGGCCCTGGGAGTCCTCGCGGCCCTGGGAGTCATCGCGGCCATCGGAACCATCGGAACCGGCTCGGTCGGCGCGGTCAGCGGAGCCCTCGCAGCCATCGGAGCCAGCCCCGCCAGCCCTCGCCGCCCTGCTGCCGGAGCCGCGGGCGGCGGCCGCGGCGCAGCTCGGGCAGCTCACCAACAACCCGCTGCTCGGTCGCTTCGCCCGCCGGCTCGCCCCCGAGCTGCGGGCCTTCCTGCGGGAGCGGCTGCCGGAGCACCTGGTGCCCGCCGCCTTCGTGCTGCTCGACGCCCTGCCGCTGTCCCCCAACGGCAAGGTGGACCGCCGCCGCCTGCCGGCTCCCGACGCCGGGCGGCCGGCCGGCGGCCAGGCGCCGGCGGCGCCGCGCAATCCCGTCGAGGCGAAGCTGGTGGAGATCTGGCGCGAGCTGCTGGGGCTCGACCTGGTCGGCGTGGACGACGACTTCTTCGAGCTCGGCGGCCACTCGCTGCTCGCCACCCAGGCGGTGTCGCGGATCCGCCAGGCCTTCGGCACCGAGCTGCCGCTGCGCACCTTCTTCGAGGCGCCGACGGTGGCCGCCGTGGCGGGCGCGCTGGCCGGCCTCGACGGGCGGCACGGCGACGGCGAGGCGCCGCCGCTCCTGCCGGCGCCGCGCGATGGTCGGCTGCCGCTCTCGTTCGCCCAGGAGCGGCTCTGGTTCCTGCGCCGCCTCGCGGCCCGGACCCTTGCCTACAACGAGTCGGCGGCATTCCGCCTGGACGGCAGGCTCGCCGTCGCCGCCCTGCGCTGGAGCCTCGACGAGCTGCTGCGGCGCCACGAGAGCCTGCGCACCGTCTTCCCCGAGGAGGACGGCGAGGCGGTGCAGCTCATCCTGCCGCCGCCGCCCTTCGCGATGACGCTGGTGGATCTCGGCGGCCTGCCCGCCGGGAGGCGCGACGCGGAGGCGCGGCGGCTGGCGCTGGCCGCGGCGCGGCGCCCCTTCGACCTGGCGGTCGGCCCGCTGCTGCGCGCCCTCCTGGTGCGCCTGGAAGAGCAGGCGCACGCGCTGCTCTTCTCCTTCCACCACATCGTCTTCGACGGCTGGTCGATGGGCGTCTTCTCGCGCGAGCTCTCGGCGCTCTACGCCGCGCGGCTGGCCGGCCAGCCGTCGCCGCTCGCGCCGCTCGCCATCCAGTACGCCGATTACGCCGCCTGGCAGCGGCGGTGGCTGCGCGGCGAGGTGCTGGAGCGGGAGCTGTCCTACTGGCGCGCGCGGCTGGCGGGCGTGCCGGTGCTCGGCCTGCCCACCGACCGGCCGCGTCCGGCGGTGGCCATGGCGCCGAGCGGCCAGCGCCTCGCCGTCGTGCCGCCGTCCCTCACCGCGGCCCTGCGGACCTTCGGCCGGCGGCGCGGCGCGACCCTGTTCATGACGCTCCTGGCCGGCTTCCAGGCGCTGCTCCACCGCTACAGCGGGCAGGACGACATCGCCGTCGGCTCGGCGATCGCCAACCGCACCCGCGCCGAGGTGGAGCCGCTGATCGGCTTCTTCGTCAACATGCTCGTGCTGCGCACCGACCTCGGCGGCGATCCGAGCTTCGACGAGCTGCTGGAGCGGGTGCGCCAGGTGGCGCTCGGCGCCTATGCCCACCAGCACCTGCCGTTCGAGAAGCTGGTCGAGGAGCTGCGGCTCGACCGCAGCCTGCGCCACACCCCGCTGTTCCAGGTCAGCTTCCAGGTGGTCAACGTGCCGGCCGCGCCGCTCGCCCTGCCGGGCCTGGCGCTGCGGGCGCTGCCGTTCGCCGCCCGCTCGGCCAAGTTCGATCTCGACCTCGCGTTGCAGGAGGAGCCGGAGCGGCTGAGCGGCCTGCTCGACTACGACGCCGACCTGTTCGACGGCGCGACGATGGAGCGTCTGCTGGCGCATCTCGCCCGGCTCCTCGGCGGAGCCCTGGAGAATCCACGGCTCCGCCTCGCGGAGCTGCCGCTGCTCGGCGCCGCCGAGCTGCGGCAGCTGGTGAGCGAGTGGAACGACACCCGGGCGGCCCTGCCCGCGGCGGGGCGCCTCCTGCACGAGCGGTTCGAGGCCGCGGTGCGGCGCGCGCCGGCGGCGGTGGCCGTGGCCGGCGAGGGCGAGGAGCTGACCTACGGCGGCCTCAACGCGCGGGCCAACCGCCTCGCCCGGGCGCTGCGCCGTTGGGGGGTGGGTCCCGGCACGCGGGTGGGGGTCTGCTGCGAGCGCTCGCCGGCGATGATCGTCGGCCTGCTCGCGGTGCTCAAGGCCGGCGGCGCCTACGTGCCGCTCGATCCGTCCTATCCGCGGGAACGGCTGGCCTTCATGCTGACCGATGCCCGGGTGCCCGTGCTGCTCACCCAGGAGCGCCTGCTGCACCTGGTGCGGTCCGGCCCCACGACTCCGAGGGCCGCGGCCGGTCCGGCGCCCGCCGCGGCCGGCTGCCGCATCTTCTGCCTCGACGCGCAGTGGGGAGAGGTGGCCGGCGAGAGCGCCGAGGACGCCGCCGCCGGCGGTCCCGCCAGCGCCGACGAGCTGGCCTACGTGATCTACACCTCGGGTTCCACCGGACGTCCGAAGGGCGTCATGAACAGCCACCGCGGGATCTGCAACCGGCTGCTCTGGCTGCAGGAGGCCGACGCCCTGACCGCGGCGGACCGCGTGCTGCAGAAGACCCCCTTCAGCTTCGACGTCTCGGTGTGGGAGATCTTCTGGCCGCTCGTCACCGGCGCCCGCCTGGTGCTGGCGCGGCCGGGCGGCCACCAGGACCCCGACTACCTGGTGCGGCTCGTCGTGCGCGAGGGGATCACCACGGCGCACTTCGTGCCGCCGATGCTGGAGGTCTTCCTGGAGACCCGGGACGTCGCGTCGTGCGTCTCGCTGCGCCGCGTGATCGCGAGCGGCGAGGCGCTCGGCGCCGCCCTGGAGCGCCGCTTCTTCGCCCGCTTCCCGGGCCGCGCGGCGCCGGCGCTCTACAACCTCTACGGCCCCACCGAGGCCGCGGTCGAGGTCACCGCCTGGCGCTGCGCGCCCGGCAGCCCGCTGGCCGCCGTGCCCATCGGACGGCCGGTGGCCAACACCGCCAACCACGTGCTCGACGCCGGGCTGCGGCCGGTGCCGATCGGCATCGCCGGCGAGCTCTTCCTCGGCGGCGTGCAGCTCGCCCGCGGCTACCTCGACCGTCCGGAGCTGACCGCGGAGCGGTTCATCCCCAACCCGTTGGCGACCGCGGACGACCCGGGGACGCGCCTCTACCGCACCGGCGACCAGGTCCGCCGCCTGGCCGGCGGCGAGATCGTCTACCTCGGCCGGCTCGACCACCAGGTGAAGGTGCGCGGTTTCCGCATCGAGCTGGGCGAGATCGAGTCGGTCCTCGGCACGCTGCCCGGCGTGCGCGAGGCGGTGGTGGTGATGCGCGAGGACAAGCCCGGCGACCGGCGCCTGGTGGCCTACGTGACCGGCTCGCCCGGCGCTCCAGGCGAGGCGGGCTCCGCGATGGCCTCGTCCGCCCCTGGCGCCTCGTGCTCCTCGGACGCCCCTGGCCACGCCGGCGAGACGGTCCCGCCGGCGCCGCCCGCGGCGGCCGCGCCGCCGCTGACGGCCGACGCGCTGCGCGGTGAGCTGCGCCGGCGCCTGCCCGACTTCATGGTGCCGGCGGCGTTCGTGCACCTTGCCGCGCTGCCCCTCCATCCCAACGGCAAGGTGGACCGGCGGGCGCTGCCGTCGCCGGAGCGTGGCGCGGCGGCGCGGTTCGTGGCGCCGCGCACGGCGGCCGAGGCGGTGCTGGCGGAGATCTGGCAGGAGGTGCTGGGCGTCGAGCGCGTCGGCATCAGCGACAGCTTCTTCGACCTGGGGGGGCACTCGCTGCTCGCCGTCCTGTTGATGGCCAGGATCGAGAAGCGCTGCGGCCGGTCCCTGCCCCTCGCCGCGCTCTTCGCCGCGCCCACCGTCGAGGCGCTGGCGGCGCTGCTCGACCAGGCCGGCGCGCAGCCCGGACGCTCTCCCCTGGTCGCGATCCGCCCCGCCGGCCGTCTGGCTCCCTTCTTCTGCGTCCATCCGGTGGGCGGCCAGGTGCTCTGCTACCTGGATCTGGTCCGCCGCCTGGCGCCGGACCTTCCCTTCTACGCCCTGCAATCGCCGCCGGACAGCCCGGCGAGCATCGAGGCGATGGCGGCGCGTTACCTGGGCGAGGTGCGCCGCGTCCAGCCGCGCGGCCCATACCGGCTCGGCGGCTGGTCGCTGGGCGGGGTCATCGCCTTCGAGATGGCACGCCAGCTCGCGGCCGCGGGTGAGCGCGTGAGCTTCCTGGCGTTGATCGATTCCCTGCCGCCGGCGCCGGAGCCCGAGCGGCCGGCGACCGAGCAGGAGCTGGCCGCCTGGTTCGGCGGCGACCTCATCGCGCTGGCCGGCGGTGGCGCTCCCGTTGCCGGCCTCGCCGCGCTGGAGCGGGAGCTGGCGGCGATGCCGCCGGGAGAGACGCTGGCGCGGCTGGTGGACCTGGGGCATGCGGCCGGTCTCCTGCCCGCGGATCTCGGCCTGGCGCAGCTCCGGCCGCTGCACGCCACCTTCGCGGCCAATCTCCAGGCCGGCCGGGCCTACGCGCCCACACCCGGCGAGGGCAGCGCCGTGCTGTACCTCTCAGCCCAGACCGCCGCCGTCCGCGACCGGGAGATCCTCGGCGGCTGGCGCCGCCTGCTGCGCGGCGGCGTCCAGGCGCTCAGCCTCAAGGGCGACCATTACGGCCTGCTCCGTCACCCCGGTGTCGAGGTGCTGGGACGGCTGCTGAATGCGCGGCTGGCCGATGATGCCGGCGGGCAGCCGCGGAGCGGTGCCGCCGGGCGGCAGGCGGCGCCAGCCGGCGCGCCGGAGGTGGCCGGTGCCGGAGCGGCGGTCAGCAGCGCGGAATCGCTCTGCGCCGTGGAGCCGGTCGGCGCCGGCAGCGCTGCCGGCGCGGCTGACCCGGGGGCGGCGGGACGCTGAGCGCACCCCCCTCGGGGCAATCGGGGCAATGGGGTCTCTGGACGGGGCGCTCCGTTCCATCCATGCGGGTGGGCGCGCCCACGGCAAGCTCAGTTGAGCCGGAACAGCGACGACGGGTCGGTGCGCGTCGCCTTGTAGGCCGGCCTGAGGATGGCGGGCAGCGCGAACAGCGCGATGAGGCAGGCGCCGGTCAGGAACACCAGCGGATCGTAGGGGTTCACCTTGAACAGGATGCTCGCCATCGTCCGCGCCAGGCCGAGGGCGCAGGCGACCCCGGCCACGACGCCGATGGCCAGCATCGCCAGGCCCTTGCAGACGAAGTGACGCAGGATGTTCGGCTGGTCGGCGCCGAGCGCCATGCGGATGCCGATCTCGAAGCCCTGCTGCCGCACCGTGTAGACCAGGATCGAGTAGATGCCGATCATCGCCAGCGCCAGGGCCGAGCCGGCGAAGAACATGAGGAGGAGGGTGTTGAGCCGCACGCCCGCCTCCTCCTCGCGCCGCAGCTCCTCGAAGGTCTTGACGTCGAACACCGGGATGTCCGGATCGATGGGCTGCATGATCCGGGCGAGCGCCGCCCGCGTCGCCGCCGTGTCCCGGCGGGTGCGCAGCAGGATCGAGGCGGTCCGCGCCCGTGCCTGGAACAGCGGAAAGTAGACGTCGCGCTTGAAATCGTGGTCCTGCTGGAGGCGGCCGTGCTGATCCACGTCGGCGACGACCCCCACCACCTGCACCCAGGCGTTGTGCGGCGCCCCCAGCCAGAACCGCCTGCCGATGGGGTCCTGCGACGGCCAGGCCGCCGCCGCCGCCGAGCGGCTGAGCACGGCGACGCGCGGCACCCGCGTGTCGTCCTGCTCGGTCAGGTCCCGCCCCCTGAGGAAGGTGAAGCCCATTGCCTGCAACAGCCCCGGCGAGGTGCGGTGCTCGTACACCTTGATCCTGTCCTCCGGCGCCTGCAGCGACCGCCCTTCCGGCACGATGAACTGGTAGTAGAGGCCCCAGCCGAGCATGCCGGGAGCCCACAGCCCCGCGTCCTCCACGTCGGGCAGGGCCCGCGCCTCGCGCAGCAGCCGCCGGTAGAGCTGATACACCGGCGCGTCGGCCGGATAGAGGCTGGGCGGCAGCTCCAGGCGCGCGCTCAGCACGTGGCTCACCCGGAAGCCCGGATCGTTCTCCATCAGCGCCTGCAGGCTCCTGATCATCAATCCCGCCCCGATCAGCAGCACCACCGCGAAGAAGATCGCCGAGACCACCAGGAAGCTGCGGGTGAACGCGGTGCCCGCCGAACCGGTGTGCCCCTTGCCGAGCGATTGCAGCTCCTCCTGCAGGTCCACCTGCAGGCTCTTGCGCGCCGGGACGACGCCGATCAGCAGGCTGATCAGAAGGGCCAGCGCCACCGCCGCGCCCAGGGAGCGCGGATCGACGGTGAAATGAATGAACGCCGGCAGGTTGTAGGCGGTGGTGCCGAACCTGGCCAGCATCCGCACGGCGGCGAACGCCGCGCCGATGCCGAGCAGCGAGCCGCCCGCGCACAGCAGCGCCCCCTCGAGGATGAAATGGCGCACCAGGCGGAGCCGGCTGACCCCCATCGCCAGCCGCAGCGCCACCTCCTTGCGCCGCTCGACCGCCCGGATGAGCAGCAGATTGGTGACGTTGGCGCAGCCGACGAGCAGCACGAAGAGGGCGCCGACCAGCAGCGTGCACAACGACAGGCGCATGCTCTCGAAGTCGAACTGCAGCAGCCGCAGCGGCTTGACGGTCAGCGTGAAGCCCCGGTTGCTGGCCGGGAACTCGTGCACCAGCTGGCCGCAGATCGACCGCATCTCCTGCTCGGCCTGGGCGACGCTGACCCCGGGCCGCCGCCGCGCGAAGACCTCCAGCCAGCGCACCGCCCGGTCGTCGACGTAGCCGGCCCGCTGCGCCAGCCTGGCCACGGTCACCGGCACGTAGAGATCGACGCCGGGAAAGATGTCCTCGAAGCCCTGCGGCAGGACGCCGATGACCTGGAAGGTCAGCCCCTGGATCTGCACGCTCCTGCCGACGATCGCCGGATCGCCGCCGAAGCGGCGCCGCCACAGCCCGTGGCGCAGCACCACCACCTTCAGCGGGCTGAAGCGGTTCTCCTCGGCCGGCTCGAAGGTGCGGCCGAGCGCGGCATGCACCCCCAGCAGATCGAAGTAGGACGCCGACACGAAGCCGACCCCGACACGCTCGGCATGATGGTCCGCCGAAAGGTTGAGCTGCAGGCTGTTCGACGACGCCGACATCAGCTCCAGCGTCCGGCTCCGCTCGCGCCAAGCCGCGACGTCCAGGTAAGACGACGGGAACACCGAGCCGTCCTTTTCCACCTTCATCTTGACCCCCACCAGGCGGTTCCCGTCCTGGTAGGGCAGCTCGCTCAGCAGCGCCGAGCTGGCGATGCTGAAGATGGTCGTCGTCGAGCCGATCCCCAGCGCCAGGATCAGCAGCACGGCGGCCGACAGGCCGGGCCTCCGGGCCAGGGCATGCAGCGCATGGCGAAGGTCGTAGCCGAGCATGCGCCGGGAGTCTAGCAGGGCGGTCCCGGGAGGGGATGCGGAGCGCCCCTATCCCTCGACTCAGGGGATCACCACCGCGCGGGCAAGCAGAACGCGCGCGGCACGACGGTGCGCTCCGCCGCGGTTGCGCTTGACCGTGCCGGCGGTCGGCGCTATCCTCCTGCCTTCGTGCCGCCCGCCCCCCTCCCGGCGGCGGTGGGCAGCTTCGTATCCCTCGGGGCGTAGCTCAGCTTGGTAGAGCGCACGGTTCGGGACCGTGAGGCCGGAGGTTCAAATCCTCTCGCCCCGACCATCCTCCCTGCTGCAACTCGTCGAGATCGTCCTGCCGGAGCCCGCGGGGCGGCGGCTCACCAGACCGAGCAGCGCTTGGCCGGCGCCATCGGCGCGCCGGTTGGGCAGTGGAACGCCTGCTGGAACTCGGGCATGTTGACCACCACGCCGTCGGTGCGGTAGCGGCCGGGCGAGTGCGGGTTGACCAGCACCTGGATGCGCTCGGACTCGGGCGAGGTGTTGTTGCACCACACCTGGGCGAAGCCGAGGAAGAAGCGCTGCTCGGGGCTCAGGTTGTCGAGCGTCTGCCGCGGCTTGCCCGCCTGGCTGGCCTCGTAGGCGAGATAGGCGATGCGGATGCCGCCGTTGTCGGCGGTGTTCTCGCCCAGCGTCAGCCGGCCGTTGAGGTGCGAGCCGCCGGCCGGGAAGGCCGAGTACTCGTCGGCGATGCAGGTGGTGCGCTGCTGGAACTCGGCGAGGTCGGCCGGCTGGAACCAGTTGACCAGGTTGCCGTGCGGATCGAACTTGGCCCCCTCGTCGTCGAAGCCGTGCGTCATCTCGTGACCGATCACCGCGCCGATGGCGCCGTAATTGACCGCGTCGTCCCGCCGCGCGTCGTAGAACGGCAGCTGCAGGATGCCCGCCGGGAAATTGATGTCGTTGGTGCCGGCGCTGTAGTTGGCGTTGACCGTGGGCGGCGTGATCGTCCACTCCTGGCGGTTGACCGGCTGGCCGATCTTGCCGAGGCGCCGCTGCAGCTCGAAGGCGTTGGCGCGGTAGACGTCGCCCACCAGGTCGCCGCGCACCACCTGCAACCGGCTGTAGTCGCGCCAGTGCTCGGGGTAGCCGATCTTGTTGGCGATCGCCCTGAGCTTCTCCTCGGCGCGCTCCTTGGTCGTGGGGCCCATCCACGACAGGGCGGTGATGTCGCGCGCCATCGCCTCCTCCATCTCGTGAACCAGCGCCAGCATGCGCTGCTTGGCCTCGGGATGGAACTCCGCGGCGACGAACTCGCGGCCGAGCGCCTCGCCCATCGAGCGGTCGATCAGCTCGACGCAACGCTGCCAGCGCGGCTGCAGCTGCTTCGAGCCGCCCAGGGTCTTGCCGAAGAAGGCGAAGTCCTCGTCGACGAACGGCTGCGACAGCCAGGCGGCGCTGGCGTGCACCAGCTGCCAGCGCAGGTAGGCGCGCCACTGCTCGAGCGGCACCCTGCCGAGCATGCCGTCCATGGTGTGCAGGAAGTCGGGATCGCTGACGTTGAACGCCGGGATGGGCGGCGCGTCGACGGCGGTCAGGTAGGCGTCCCAGGAGAACGACGGCGTCATCGCCGCGAGGCCCTGGCGGTCCACCTTGTGGTAGGTCTTGTAGGGGTCGCGCCGGCTCACCCGGTCGAGCGACGCCCTGGCCAGCTCGGTCTCGATCGCCAGCACCGCCGCGGCGTCGGCCATCGCCGCCCCCACCGGCTCGCCGAGCAGGACGAAAATCCGCTGGAGGTGCTCGGCGGACTGCCGCCGCTGCTCCACGGGCGTGTCGTCC
>JASLEW010000694.1 GCA_030150965.1 Thermoanaerobaculia bacterium
GTGCGCCGGCGCTCGCCGCCGCCGCGGCGCCCGGCGGCACCAGCGTGGGACCCGCGCGCTCGGCGACGCGCCCGATCCGCGCCCTGGCGGCGGAGCCCCAGGCGCACGAGCGGCGGCGCAACGAGATCATGCAGACCTATCTCTCCTACCGGCGCCTCGACGCCTTCGACCTGCTCGGCGCCGACGAGGACGCGTCGCCGGCCGAGATCGAGGCCAGGTACCTGGACATGGCGCTGCGCTTCGCCCCCTGGACCCTGGGCGGCCCCGAGCTCGCCGGCATGGAGGACAAGGCGCGCGACATCTTCCTCGCCGGCGCCCGCGCCTATGCCGAGCTGCTCGACCTGGAGCAGCGCAACGCCCTGCTCTTCCGCCGCCGCGCCAAGCGCGAGGAGCGCAGCCGGCCGCCGGCCGACATGTCGATCAAGACCGACCTGCTCGACCCCGAGGTGCAGTACCGCAAGGGGCGGGCGCTGCTCGACGCCGGCAAGTTCCAGGAGGCCGCGGTGCTGCTGGAGTTCGCCTCCGACTGCGACCCGCAGAACGGCCTCTACAGCGCCGAGCTGGCCTACTGCCGCTTCTGCGTCTCGCCCGGCCAGGGCGCCAGGGTGCTGCGCGAGCTGCAGGAGACGATGCGGCGCGATCCCGACTGCGGCCTGGCGGTCTTCTATGCCGGCGAGATCCACCGCCAGCTGGGCAACCGGGCCGAGGCGGAGCCGCTGCTGCGGCGGGCCATCAAGATGATGACCCCCGACCGGCGGCCGATCGAAGCCCTCAAGCTGCTGGCCGCCGAGAAGCGGAAGTAGGAGGCCGGAGGCAAAGGCCGACCCCCGACCCCCGTCCGGCCTCCAAGGCGGCGGTTGTCCCGCCTGGACCGGGCGCGAGCACCACTGTACTTGCAGGTGCCCCGGGCGCCGCGAGGGCGCCGGTCTGAGCTCGTCAACTCGTTGAGCCAGAAGGGCCAGGGCAGGACGCCCCGGGATCGGGATGACAAGACCAGGATCAGCTGGATCGGAACCAGAGATTCGGAACCAGAGATAAGGAGGGGGTCCGGTGAAACTCGGAGACGTGTTGAAGAAAGAGCGCGAGCGCAAGCGGCTGTCGGTCGAGGACACCGCGGGCAAGCTCGGCATCCAGGACGACCAGTACCGTGAGATGGAAGCCGGCAACTCGCCGGCCGAGCAGTGGGGCCCGCTCCTCGCCCGCGTCGCCATCAAGCTGGAGACCCCCACCTCGCGGCTCCTGGCCGACAGCGGCCGGTCGTCCGACACCCGCCCTGGACAGGCCGGCGAGCTGATCCGCAAGCACCGCGAGCGCCGCAACCTGACCGTCGACCAGATGGCCGAGGAGCTGGAGATCTCGAAGCAGGAGTACGAGGACATCGAGGCCGGCAAGTCCGGCATCGAGCAGTACGGCCCGCTGCTGCTGCACTACGCCGAGATCATCGAGCAGCCGGTGTTCAACCTGTTCTACCCCTGCGGCCTGCCGCTCGACAAGCTCGAAGTCAACGACTACCCCTGAGCCGCGGAGCCGGCGCGGTCCCGGACCTCGCTCCCGGCCGCCCGAGCCCGCCCGGTCCGCCGAGCGCTCCGGGCAGGGCTCGCGGCCCTCGGCCGGTCGTCGCCGGCACCCCCGGCCGGGGGATTGGCTCGCCATGCCCCCCCGCTCTACACTCCCGGCGGCTGCTTCGTCGCAACCGTGCCGGCGGAAGGACACGCCGCCGGCACCCTCCGCCGCGGGAGAAACGTCCATGCGCTCAGGCTCGACCTGCCGAAACCCCCTCGACCGCCACGCCCACGCCGGCCGGCCCGGCGCCATTGCCCGGGCCGTCCTCCCGGCCCTCCTGGCCCTGATCTCCTCCCTGGCCGTTGTCAGCGGGATCGGCGGGGCCGGCGGGATCGGCGGCGGCGCCGGGAGCATCGCCTTCGCGGCCGGCCTGCCCGCCGCCGGCACGCCGCCATCACCCGGCCCGGCGGTGGCACTGCCCTTCGCCGCGGAGCACTGGGGGCCGCTGCGCTGGCGCGAGGTCGGGCCCTACCGCGGCGGCCGCTCGGCGGCGGTGGCCGGGGTGCCGGGAGACCGCTCCACCTACTACTTCGGCGGCACCGGCGGCGGCGTGTGGAAGTCGAGCGACGCCGGCAGGACCTGGCGCAACGTCTCGGACGGCGCCTTCGGCGGCTCGATCGGCGCCGTCGCGGTCTCGGCCTGGGATCCCAACGTGGTCTACGCCGGCACCGGCGAGGAGACCGTGCGCGGCAACGTCTCCGAGGGCGACGGGATGTGGAGATCGACCGACGCCGGCCGCACCTGGAAGCGCGCCGGCCTGGCCGATTCGCGCCACATCACGCGCATCCGCATCCACCCGCGCAACCCCGACCTGGTCTACGCGGCGGTCCTCGGACACCTCTTCGGCGCCAACGCCGAGCGCGGCGTCTTCCGCTCGACCGACGGCGGCGCCACCTGGAAGAAGGTGCTCTACGTGAGCGACCAGGTGGGGGCGGTGGACCTGGCCATGGACCCCGGCAACCCGCGGGTGCTCTACGCCACCACCTGGCGGATACGCCGCACGCCCTACAGCCTGGAGAGCGGCGGCGAGGGCTCGGGGCTGTGGAAATCGACCGACGGCGGCGACACCTGGAGCGAGCTGTCGCGCAATCCGGGCCTGCCCAAGGGGACCCTCGGCATCATCGGCGTGAGCCCCTCCCCCTCCGATCCCGACAACGTCTACGCCATCGTCGAGGCGGTGGGCGGCGGCGTCTTCCGCTCGCGCGACGGCGGCAAGACCTGGAAGCGCACCAGCACCGATCACGAGCTCACCCAGCGCGCCTGGTACTACAACCGCATCTTCGCCGACCCGGCCGATCCCGAGACGGTCTACGTGGTCAACGTCTTCTTCCTGCGCTCGAAGGACGGCGGGCGCACCTTCTCGCCGATCCGCGTGCCGCACGGCGACAACCACGACCTGTGGATCGACCCCGCCGATCCGCGGCGCATGATCGAGTCCAACGACGGCGGCGCCAACGTCAGCGAGGACGCCGGGCGCAGCTGGACGGCGCAGGACAACCAGCCCACCGCCCAGATCTACCGCGTGGCGGCCGACAACCACTTCCCCTACCGGCTCTACGGGGCGCAGCAGGACAACTCGGCGCTGCGCATCGCCAGCCGCGGCGAGGGGGGCGGCATCGGCCCGCGCGACTGGCAGGTGACCGCCGGCGGCGAGAGCGGCTACATCCTGCCCGACCCGCGCAACGCCGACGTGGTCTACGGCGGCTCCTACGGCGGCCTGCTGCTGCGCCTCAACCACGCGACCGGCGAGATCCGCGACATCAACCCGTGGCCCGACGACCCGATGGGCGCCGGCGCCGCCGACCTCGCCTACCGCTTCCAGTGGAACTTCCCGATCGCGCTCTCGCCCCACGATCCACGCGTGCTCTACGTCGGAGCGCAGGTGGTGTTCCGCTCGACCGACGAGGGGCAGACCTGGGCCACCATCTCGCCCGACCTGACGCGCAACGACAAGGGCCGCCAGGGCCCGTCGGGCGGTCCGATCACCAAGGACAACACCAGCGTCGAGTACTACGACACGGTGTTCGCCATCGCCGAGTCGCCGGTCAAAGCGGGGGTGATCTGGGCGGGCTCCGACGACGGCCTGGTGCACGTCACGACCGACGGCGGCGCGCACTGGCAGGACGTCACCCCGGCCGCGGGCCTCCCCTCCTGGTCGCAGATCAACTGCATCGAGCCGAGCCCCTTCGACGCCGGCGGCGCCTATCTGGCGGCGACGCGCTACAAGAGCGACGACCAGCACCCGTACCTGTTCAAGACCGCGGACTTCGGCCGTCACTGGACGGCGATCGACGGCGGCATCGATGCCGCGCACTTCACCCGCGCGGTGCGGGCCGACCCGGTCCGCCGCGGGCTGCTCTACGCCGGCACGCAGCGCGGCGTCTATGTCTCGTGGGACGACGGCGGCCGCTGGCAGCCGCTGCAGCTGAACCTCCCGGTGGTGCCGGTCACCGATCTGCTGGTCAAGGACGGCGACCTGGTGGCGGCCACCGAGGGGCGCGGCTTCTGGATCCTGGACGACCTGGAGCCGCTGCGGGAGCTGGCCGCCGGGTCCGGCGCTGCAATGCCGGCGGCGGCGCTCCCTCCCCTGCACCTGTTCGCGCCGCGGCCGGCCTACCGCCTGGCGGAGAACGGCGGCGGCGGGGACGACGGCGACGCGCCGCACGGCGAAGGGCAGAACCCGCCGGCCGGCCTGGTGATCGACTACTACCTCCGGGACGCGCCGGCGGCCGGCCAGGCGCCGCTCAGGATCGAGGTCCTGGACGCCGGAGGCAGGGTCATCCGCACCTTCACCGCCGCCAAGCCCGCGGGCGGCAAGCCCGGCGAGAGCGCCACCGGCAGGGCCGAGGGCGAGAAGCCGGCCGCCGCCGCCAGGGCAGCCGCC
>JASLEW010000716.1 GCA_030150965.1 Thermoanaerobaculia bacterium
CTCGCCTGCGTGGCGCTGCGCGGAGCGGCGGCGGCCGGGCACGAGCAGCACGCCGCCGCGGCGGCGGCCGGCGGCGCCCGGGACGCCGTCTTCCGGGTGGTCCGCGTCTTCGACCCGGTGCCGGGGTTCGCCGGCAGCATGACCTTCGACGCCGCCTCCGGGCGGCTCTACCTGGTCTCCTCGGGACCGCCGGCCAACCTCAAGGGGCCGAGCATCCTCTACGAGCTCGATCCCGCCTCGGGGCGCGTGCTGCGCCAGGCGGTGATGCCCTTCCAGGGCGAGCTGCCGTCGCCCGCCTGTGTCGACGGCATGCTCTACCAGGGAGTCCCCCACGAGTCCCGGATCTACAAGATCGACGTGCGCCCGGGGCGCGGCTTCGGCGCCATTCTCGGCGCCGTCGCCCTGCCGACGCTCAACGAGATCGACCTCGCGGACGAGCGCAGCGTCTTTCGCTTCCCCTTCGTCTCCTTCCACGGCATGACGAGGACGCCCGACGGCAGGCTGCTCCTCCACGCCCAGGAGCTGGGAGACCTGGTGGAGGTCGATCCCGCGACCGGCCGCTTCGCGCGCCGGATCCCGACGCTTCCGGGCCTGGCCGCCATCGCCGCCGTGCCCGCGGCGGCCGCGGGCGAGGGGGGCGGCCGGCTGCTCCTGGCGAGCAGCGACCCGGCGCGCGCGGAGTTCGAGAGCGAGGTGCACCGCTTCATGTTCCGCGCCGCCCATACCGGTCCGCCGCTGGCCCGCCCCGGCAAGCGGGACGTGGTCTGGCTGCTGCTCGACGCGGGCACCGGCGAGGTCCTCGCCACGCACGAGAGCCCGGCCTCGCGGGCCGAAGCGGGGGCCATCGCGCTGCTGCGCCGCGAAGAGATCCCGGCGACCCCCTACGGCCGCCTCGTCTTCCTCGCCACCGGCGAGGAGGGGCTCATCGAGATCGAGTGGACGCCCGAGCGCGGAGGTGGCAGGTGAGCCCGGGCCCTGGACTCAACACAATGAAAGGAGTGAGACGATGAGAAGCCCAGCCGGCATCGCCACCAACGAGACGTCGGTCAAGCAGTTCGCCTCCGGGATCCGCTACGGCGACCCGACCACGCGCTTCAGCGACAGCATCCAGCACGCGGCGCTGACGCTCGACAGCCGCAGCGACGAGCAGCTCATGCGCGACGGCCGGCAGCTGGCCGACCCGGCGCTGCGCGAGCACGCCCTCTACCAGCTGCTGGCGCGGCGGCGGGAGGGCGCCCTGCCGGCGCTCCGCCAGGCGCTGTTCGAGGACACCGACACCGACCTGCGGATCAACGTCCTGTGGGCGCTCGAATGGCTGGAGAGCCCGGAGTGCCGGCAGATCGGCCGCGAGCTGATCAACGACCCGGACCACCGCGTCCAGGAATGGGCGCGCGTGTTCGCCTGGGAGATGGGGTGGACCGACCAGGACTTCCGCCGCGCCCGCGAGTACCGGTACTACAGCGGCCGCACCTTCGACGAGACGATCTACCTGCACATCACCTGCAACCTCTACATCCGCCTCGGCGAAGGCACCGACATGTGGGGGCACATCCTGCTCTCGCCGCAGATGCTCGCCCGCATCTACGGCCAGGCGAAGGCGTGCCCGCGGATCGAGACGCGCGACCGCGAGATCGTCATCGCCAAGACCCTGCGCGGGCTGCACGAGGACGGCTCCGATCACCACGAGGCCTTCCTCTTCCGCGGCTTCACCGAGCAGACGCAGCCGCTGCAGGCCAACTTCTACTTCGAGACCCAGACCGAGCGCCCCTTCTTCCTCTCCGGCAAGGCCAACGACGTCTCCGAGGGCGTCGTCGAGCGCGTCACCGTGCCGTTCGCCCGCGACGGGCAGTGGTTCGTCAACGAGAACATCGAGGTCAAGGGCAAGAAGGCGATCGAATACGTGCGCGGCCTCTTCCAGGGCTGGGCTTTCGTCAACCTCGAGCGCATCGCCAAGAGCGGCGGCGAGTTCCTCTTCCCCGGCAACTCGGTGCTCTCGACCCTGCATCACCCGGTGGTGGGCGCCAAGACCAACACCTTCCTCTCCGGCCGCTTCAAGGGCAAGGTCGTCGATTGGGACGGCGACGGTATCATCGACCTCAACTACCTGCCGGCCTACGCCACGGCCAAGGGAGAGGTCGATTCCGACAACGACGGCATCCCCGACGTCCCCGGGATGACGGTGAGCTGGAACCCGGCGGCCGGTTAGCGCGGCGGCGGCGGCAACCCGAGGAGGCGCCCGATGTATCACGTATTCCGGCAGCAGCTGGTGCCGGCCACGCCGGCGGAGACCTGGCGCGCCCTGACCGACCCGGGGCGCATCTCCGAGTGGTTCGCGACGACCGATCGGTTCGCCCCGGACGAGCGCTTCCGCCTCGATTTCGAGGATGGCGACTACTTCGCCGGCGAGGTCGTGGAATGGGAGGAGCCGTCGTACCTCCACCTGACCTGGCGGTTCATGGAGCTGGGACCGCTGTTCCACATCCGGCTCTATCTCACTCCGCTGGCCGGCGAGACCGAGGTGACGGTCCACGACCACGGATCGCTGTCGCTGGAGGAGGTGGAGAGCCTGCGCGCCGGCTGGACCGATTTCCTGGCGCGCTTGCACCAGCATTGCGCGACGGGCGGCAGGGCGCGCTACCTGTGGAGCGAGACGATCGGCATCGGCGCCCTGCTCGCCGGCGCACCCGATCGCTGGCCGCCCGAGCTCGACGACCCCGCCTTCTGGAAGCAGACCTTCCCGCGGGCGGTGGTGCGGGCGGAGCGCCGGGGGGAGGGCGAGCTGCTCCTCGGTTTCGCCGAGGAGGGCTGGCAGGGGGCGCGGACCGAGGCGCTGCTCAGCGCCGCGGCGGTTCCCGGCGGCACCTACCTCGGGCTGGTCCACCGCGGCTGGGCGCTGCTGCCGGAGGGGCTGCAGATCGTCGAACGGCGCCGCTACGCCGGACGCTGGCGGGCGGCGCTCGCGGCGCTGGAGCGCAGGTACGGACAGGGGAACGCGGAGGCGGCTTGACCGGGCTGCTGCGCCATCCCTCGTTCGTCAGGCTCTGGCTGGCCGACCTCCTCTCCTCGCTGGGGTCGCAGGTCAGCCGCATTGCGCTCATCCTCTATCTGTTCCGGCAGACCGGTTCGGTTGCCGGGCTCGCCCTGCTGGTGGCGCTCGAGACGCTGCCGGGTTTCGTGGCGGCCCCGGCCGCCGGCGTTCTGGTCGACCGCCTGCCCAAGGGCGTGGTGATGGTGGCGGCCGACCTGGCGCGGGCGGGCCTGCTGCTGCTCGTCCTGCTCCGGCCGTCGCCCGGAGCGGTCTACGTCCTGGCCGCGCTCCAGTCGGTGGCCGCGGCGGCGTTCCAGCCGGCGCAAGCGGCTTGCCTGCCCCTGATCGTTCCCGCCGCCCAGCTGCCGGCGGCCAACGGGCTGACGCGCGGCACCGCCAGCCTGGTGCTGATCGGCGCTCCCCTGGTGGGCGCCGAGCTGTACCTCGGCGCCGGCCTCGCGCCGACCCTGCTGCTCGACGCCGGCTCGTTCCTGGCCAGCGCGCTGCTCGTCGCCGGCATGCGCATCCGTCCCGCGGCGGGAGAGGCGGCGGCGGAAGCGGCGGCGCCGCCGGGCTCGCCCCTCGCCGACCTGCGCGCCGGCTGGCGCTACATCACCGCGCACGGCCTGGTCCGCCATCTCATGCTGCTGTTCTTCGTCAGCCTCTCCTGCGCCGGGCTGTGGCTGCCGCTCGCCCCGTTCTTCATCCGCGAGTTCCTGGGCGGATCCGAGCGCATCCTGTCGCTCCAGGTCTCCGTCTTCGGCGCCGGCGGCGCTCTCGGCGGCCTGGCGGCGCCGCAGCTGGTGGCGCGGCTGGGCCAGGGAGCGACCCTGCTCGGCGCCCTCCTCGCCGAGGCCGGCCTGATGACCGCCTACTCGGCGGTGCCGCGGGTGGCGTTCTCGATCGGCATCATCTTCCTCTGGGGCATCGTGGTGTCGGCCGCCGTCGTGCCCTTCTACTCGATCCTGCAGACGGTCGTCGAGGAGCGGTTCCTCGGCCGCGTCCTGTCCCTGCTCAGGCAGAGCGAGAGCCTCGCGCTGGTGGTCGCGGTCGGGCTCGCCGTCGCCCTGCGCGGCGTGCTCAGCAGCCACTCCATCTTCACCGCCGCGGGGAGCGCCTATCTCGCCATCGTCGCGGTCCTCTCGCTGGCGCCCGCCGGCAGGGCCCTGAGGCAGCTGCGATGAGACGCTGGGCGGCCCTCCTCGGCACCGCGCTGGTGGCCGCCGCCACGGCGCTGATCGCGACCGGCGGCGGGCACCCGTCCGAGGCGCCCTTCTCCCTGCGGCGGCTGGCGGTCGACCCCGCGGGGGGCGGCGATGCCACGATCGCGCCCGACGGCAAGCGGTTCGTCTGCACCTCCCGGCGGAGCGGCAGCTGGAATCTCTGGGCCTTCGAGCTCGGCACGGCACGGTGGACGCGGCTGACCGACGGCGGGGACGACGACCTGGAGGGGAAGTGGTCGCCGGACGGGCGCCGGCTGGTCTTCACCTCGACGCGGAGCGGCCACAAGAGCATCTGGGTCCTGGAGCTCGGCGACGGCAGCCTGCGGCCGCTCACCGCCGGCCGGGACGAGGAGGAGTACCCCGCCTGGTCGCCCGACGGCCGGCAGGTCGTCTACTCGGCGGGGCCCTGGGGCCGGCGGGACTTCTACCTCATCGCCGCCGCCGGGGGACAGCCGCGGAAGATCACCGCCAGCTCCGGCTGGGCCGGGGCCTGCGCCTTCGGCGCCGCCGGCACCTCGGTCATCTGTCACCGCTACGACCGTGGAGAGGGGACCCTGGAGCGGCTGCGCCTCGCCGACGGCAGCGTCGAGCCGCTCTCCCTGGGACCCGACTGGGACTACAAGCCCACCGAGTCGCCCGACGGGCGGTGGATCGCCTTCTCGCGCAGCCGCGAGGGCCCCTCGAACATCTGGCTCATGCCGGCCGGCGGCGGCCCGGCACGCCCGCTCACCGCGTCGCCCGACGAAGACCGCTGGCCGACCTGGAGCGACCGCGGCGACCTGTTCTTCCACCGCGTGGTCGAGCGCGGCCTGGCGGTCAAGACCCTCGACCGCGCGAGCGGCGAGGTCCGCACCCTGGTGGGCCCGCGCGAACGGCCGCTCCAGGCTTCGCTGGATGCCGCCGGCCGCAACCTGGTCTACTGCGCGGAGACCGGCTCCGGCCGGGTCCTGCGCCTGCTCGACCTCCGGACCGGCACCACGCGGACGCTCGACACCGGCGCCGGCGAGGCGTGCTTCCCCCGCTTCTCGCCGGACGGCTCGCGCATCGCCTTCGCCGCCCGCCGGGAGCAGCGCTGGGAGATCGCGGTGATCGGCGCCGACGGCGGCGGCATGTCCGATCTGACCACCGGGTCCGCCGGCTTGCGCGGCCTCGACGGGCCGCTCGGCTGGATGCCCGACGGCTCGCGCATCGTCTTCCACTCCACGACCCGCGCCTTCGCCGCCAACCTGTTCAGCGTCGAGGTGGCGAGCCGCAAGCTCGGCCGGCTGACCGACGACGGCTGGTTCGACGAGGCACCCGCGGTCTCGCCGGATGGCCGCAGCGTCCTCTTCATGTCCACCCGCGGCGGCGACTGGACCTGGGGCCTCTTCCGCCTCCACCTGGCGGACGGCAGGATGGAGGTCTTCGCCGGGCCGGACTACACCGAGAAGAACTATCCCTGCATGGGGCCGGATGGGTCGATCCTCTGGAGCTTCCACGACGGCCAGGGGAGCGAGCGGCTGGCCGAGCGCTCGCCCGCCGGCGAGGTGCGGACGATCGCAGCGGGGGAGAGCGGTGCACGCTGGCCCTCTTACGCGGCGGGAGGGCGGCTCGTGGTCTTCACCACGGTCGCGCACCAGGTCGAGTACTGGCTGGCCGAGCACCCGTTCGGCCCCGGCTCGCCGCTGCGCGCGGCCCAGGCGGCGGCCTGGCCGCCGGACGGGCCGCGGCGGGCAGGCGCCCCGATCGCGGCGGCGGCGCTGCCCGGTCCGCACATCAGCCCCGTCCGCCTCGATCACCGCTGACTGATGCGCTGAGAAGCGCCGGTCGGCGCTCGCGCGGGAAAGGCATGGCGCAGATGCGATCTACCGCCTCGATGGTGCTCGTCCTGCTCGCGGCGATCACCGCTCTCGGT
>JASLEW010000746.1 GCA_030150965.1 Thermoanaerobaculia bacterium
AGCAGGAGGAGCCAGGCCGCCGCCAGCGGCGGGAGCCCGGACCGGCGCCGCCGCCGGCCCGCGCTCCCGCCGCCGGTGCGCTCCCGGAGCCTCAGATCAATCCGACCGGACGGGGGAAGGCGGTGGTGGCCGACAGGTGCGCCGGCGGCAGGGTCACCACCATCAGCGTGCGGTCGTCCTCGGCGGGCGCGCCGCGGGTGAACTCCTCGACGTCGGCGAGGACCGCCTCGACCACCGCCTGCGACGGCTTGCCCTGGTGCGCGCGGGCGGTGCGCAGCAGGCGCTCCAGGCCGTACTCCTCGGGCGGCGCTCCCTCCGGGCCGCCCGGGGCCTCGACGATGCCGTCGGTGTAGAACACCATCATGTCGCCGGGCTTGACGATCACGAAGCCGCGCTCGTAGCTGGCCTCGGCCAGCGGCCCGAGCACCGGTCCGCCCGCCTCCATGTAGGTGACCTCGCCGCCGGCGGTCAGGTGGAAGGGCGGCGGATGGCCGGCGTTGACGTAGATGAACACGCCGTTGAGCTCCAGCTCGCCGTAGAACAGCGAGACGAAGCGGCTGGTCAGGGTGCTGCGGTGGATGATGCGGTTCATCCGCTCGACGGTGCGCACGATCTTGAAGTCGCGCGCCAAGCCCATGCGCAGCCCCATGTAGATGTCGCGCACCTGGAGCGCCGCCGGCAGCCCGTGGCCGGACACGTCGGCGATGGTCAGCCCGAGGATCTTGTCGGTGATCGGGATGTAGTCGAAGAAGTCGCCGCCGACGCTCTCCATCGGCTCGGAGCGGCCATGCAGGTCGAAGTCGCCGTAGGCCGGCGCGCGCCGCGGCAGGATCGAGGACTGGATCTTCCGCGCCTCCTCGAAGATCCCCTCCATGCGCTCGCGGCGCAGCTTCTGGTTGAGGGCGTGGCGCACGATGCCGAGCGAGAACAGGATGTCCTCGCGGTTGTGGCCGGGGGCGACGTTGAACGCCAGGATGTACTCGGCATCGCCGACCTCGATGGCGGCGAAGCGCTGCACCCCGAGCAGGTCCTCCAGGCTCTTGTCGATACGCGGGTCGTCGGCATCCATGTAGACCGTGCCGTCCTCGGTCAGCAGCTCGATGGGCGGGTAGGTCAGCGGCACCTTGAGGCCGCGCGGCACCTCCTTGGCGTCGCCGAAGATCCCCTGCAGGACGTAGAACGCGCCGCGGCGGCGGTACAGGCGCCCGCCGTAGATGCCCAGCTCATCGCGGAAGTTGACCACGATGCTCTCGACCAGCGACTGGATGCTCGAGCCCTCGTCCTCCGACCGGCTGAGGGACGCGACCAGCTGCTCGACCTGCTTCATCAGCGCCCGGTAGTTGACCGGCCGCGCCTCCGCCACCTTCGCCAAGACCGCGTCCTCCCCTCCTTGCCTGTCCGCGCGGATCGAGCATAGCAGCAGCCGCCGGCCGGCGGGAGCGCCCCGGGGACGAGCGGCCGCGAGCGAGCAGACGGGGCCGCCGCCAGCCGCCGTCGCGTAAAGCGATGCCCGCGAGACACGTGCGGGGGGCAGAAGATCGCCGCCGGGCGGACGGGGCGAGCCGCTGGCGCCGGGCGGCTCGCCGAGGACACCGGCAAGCACCATCCTTAGAAGAGCCGCACACACGAGTTGCAGTTGGACACTCAGCAGCGGAAATGCTAAAAGCGCTGGGAGCTCAACTTTCATCATAGCGTTCCGGCGGGCGGAGGGCGCCGCCCGCCTGGCAGGGGAGAGAGCGCGGAGGAGATGAAGCTGCAGGAAGACCGGGAGCTGCCGATCATCCAGATCCGCGGCTGCCTGCTGGTGAGCATCCAGACCGAGCTGCACGACCGGCTGGCGATCGAGCGGCAGACCGCCCTGATGGAGCGCGTGCGGGCGCTCGGCGCCCGCGGCGTCATCCTTATATGGTCGGCATCCGGCCGGCGGTGGCGATGACGCTGGTGGAGATGGGGGTGGAGCTCGACGCCGTCTCGACCGCGCTCAACCTCGATGCCGCGCTGGAACGGCTCGAGCTCCTGCAATGAGGACGGTCGAGAGCGAGATCGGGTGCCGCGCGAGCGGCATCCACAAGGGTCTTGATTGGACTGGGGAGGTCGAGATGAACCTGGAGCCCAACATCGGCAACCAGACCACCTTCTACGAGCCGCCGGACATCATCTTCCTCAAGCTGCGCGGCCACTGCACCTGGGACGAGGGAGCGGAGATCAACCGCCGGCACCGCGAGTGGGGCCGCGACCTGGCGCGGGTCTTCTTCCTGATCGACCTGTCGGAGCTGGACCGCATCGATCCCGAGGTGCGCAAGGACGCCACCACCACCCTCGCCATGCTGCCGCTGCGCGGCATGGTCGGCTACAACGCGCCGATCAAGGCGAAGGTCATCGCCAAGCTCATCTTCACCGCCCTCAACCTGTTCTCCAACAAGGCGGACAAGGTGCCGCTGGGCTTCACCGACACCGAGGAGGAGGCGCGGACGTGGATCGAGGTGCGCCGCCGCGAGCTGGACGCCGCCCCTGCGCCGGACACCGCCGCGGCGGACGCCGGGGAGGGAGCCGCCGATGGCCGTTAGCGACGACAGCGCCGAGGCGTTCGCCAATGGCTGATCCGCGGCACGGCGAGGCCAGCTTCGCCGACCTCGCCCACCTGACCGACCTGGCGGCGGACGCGGGCGACGGCGGTCATGGCGGCGACGGCCCGGGCCGCGGCGAAGCCGGGCACGCGGAATGCGGGCCGCGGCCGTTCCAGGCGCCGCGCCGGAGCGAGGAGCGCGCCTGGGGAGCGCCGCCGGAGACCTGCGTCTACCCGGTCCGCGAGTGGGCCGACGTGGCCATCGCCCGCCACCAGGCGCGGCGGATGGCGCGCGAGCACGGCCTGCCGCCGCGGCGGGCCGGC
Source organism: Thermoanaerobaculia bacterium (assembly GCA_030150965.1). Classification (GTDB taxonomy): domain Bacteria; phylum Acidobacteriota; class Thermoanaerobaculia; order Multivoradales; family UBA5704; genus JASLEW01. Next base: position 2,891 of record JASLEW010000746.1, read on the forward strand.
GAGGTGGCCATCGTCGTCTCCGAGCTGGCGTCCAACATCGTCAAGTACGGCGTGCGCGGCGAGGTGGCCGTGGCGATCGACACGCGGCCGGCGGCGGCGGCGATGGTGGTGGTGACGGCGCGCGACGCCGGGCCGCCGTTCCACGACCTGGCGACGGCGCTGCGCGACGGCCACGACGACAGCGGGCCGATCGATCCCGCCATGATGGTGCGGCGCGGCGGCCTCGGCACCGGCCTGGGCGCGGTGCTGCGCCTCGCCGATCACCTGGAGGTGCGCCAGCGGGCGGACGGCAAGGAGATCACGGCGAGCTTTTCGCGCCTGCGCCTGCCGCCCGCCTGAACAGCTGCAGCGACCGGGAGGCGACCTCGGCCTCCCCTCCGGCCGCGCCGCCCGCGGGCGGGCCGCCCGCGCCCTCGGCGTGCACCTCGCCGGTCGCGG
>JASLEW010000775.1 GCA_030150965.1 Thermoanaerobaculia bacterium
CGACGGCCTGCTGCCGGCGCGCGGCGCGGCCTGGGCCGACCGCGCCGGCGACCGGCTGGTCGACCGCGGGGCGGCGCGTGGGCTCCCCCGCGCCGGCCGCGCCGCGGGGCCCGATGCGATCGATGCGATCGGCGCGATCGATACGATCGGTGCGACAGGTTCGATCGGTGCAATCGGTGCGCCCGATACGATCGCGATCGATGGGAACGGTGCAACCGGTGCGATCGAGGCGTTCGGCGCGATCGACGCGGTCATCGCCTGCGAGATCTCGGCCCTCCAGACCTTCCGCGCCGCCCGCCGGGCCGGCGCCGTCGCCATCCTGGATGCGCCCTCGCTCCATCACGCCGCCCAGGACCGGCTGCACGGCACCTCCGACTCGCCGCGCCTGCACCGCCGCATCGTCGCGGTCAAGGACCGCGAGATCGCCCTCGCCGACCACATCCTGACGGTCTCCGACCTGGCGCGGGAGACCTACCTGGAGGCGGGAGTGCCGGCGGAGCGGGTGCACGCGGTCCCGCTGGGCGCCGACCTGGAGCTCTTCACCCCGCGGGAGCCGGCGGCGGCGCCGGAAACGCCTGGAGAGGAGGCCGAGAGCGCCGCAGCCGCCGCCGATAGGCCGGCCGCGACGGGCCAGGCAGGCCAGGCGAGGTCGGCCGGGGCAGCCGGCGCGGCGGACACCGGCGCCCACGGAGGGATCGCGAGCCGGGACGGGGAGTTCCGGTTCCTGTTCTGCGGCGCGGCCATCCGGCGCAAGGGATTCGACCTGCTGCTCGACGCCTTCGAGCGCGTGCGGCGCGAGGCCCCGGCGGCGCGCCTGCGGGTGGTGGGACCGCTGGGCGAGCTCTCGGGCCAGGCGGCGGAGCGGGGCGCCGGCCCTGCCTCCGGCGGCGGGGCGGTCACCCTGGCCGGCCCGGTCGGCCAGCCCGCGCTGGCGGCCGAGCTACGCCGCGCCGACTGCCTGGTGCTGCCGTCGCGCAACGATTCCTACGGCATGGTGGTGCCGGAGGCCCTGGCCTGCGGCCTGCCGGTGCTGATCTCGGACATGGTCGGCGCCAAGCAGCTGGTGACGCCCGGCCGCAACGGCTGGATCGTGCCGGCGGGCGACGCCGCGGCGCTGGCCGAGCGGATGGCCTGGTGCGCCGGCCACGCCGCCGCGGTGCGCGGCATGCGCGCCGAGTGCCGGCGGAGCGCCGAGGCGGCAACCTGGCCGGCCTATCACCGGCGTCTCGCCGAGCTGCTGCGCGCGATCGTTCCGGCCGCGAGGGGGGCATGAGGGCCCGACGTGCAGGCGCCGCCGCCCGGGCCGCCGCCGACTCGCGGGCCCGGATCGCCGCCGACCTGGCGGCGGGGCAGCGCCGCTCGCCAGAGCGGAAACGCTACCAGGGCAACGAGCGCGAGGAGCGCCAGGGCGGCGCCGCCGGCCACCGCCGCGCCGCCGCGAGCAGCGCATGAGGCCGCCGCTGCGGCTGCTCCACGTGGTGCCCACCTACCTGCCGGCCTGGCGTCACGGCGGCCCGGTGGCCGCGGTGCACGGCCTGTGCAAGGCGCTGGCGGCGCGCGGCCATGCGGTGACCGTGTTCACCACCGACGTGCACGGGGCCGGCACGCTCGACGTGCCGAAGGCAGTGCCGGTGGATCTGGACGGCGTCGAGGTCTGGTACTTTCCGGTCCGGTTTCCGCGGCGCCTCTACCGCTCGCCCGCGCTCGGCGCGGCGCTCGCCCGCCAGCTCGTCGCGCCCGTTCCGGGGCGCGGCAGGACCGGCGGCGACGGCGCCGCTGGACATGGCGGAGGCCGGCCTGCCGATGGGTTCGACCTCGTGCACCTGCACTCGGTGTTCCTCTGGCCGACCGCGGCGGCGGCGCGCGCCGCCGAGCGGGCCGGCGTGCCCTACCTGGTGGCGCCGCGCGGCATGCTCGTCGCCGACCTGCTGCGGCGCCGCGGGCGCCGGCGCAAGGAGCTGTGGATCCGCCTGGTGGAGCGCCGCACCCTGGAGCGCGCCGCCGCCCTCCACGTCACCAGCGCGCTGGAGGCCGCCGAGATCCGGCGCCTGGGCCTGGCGAAGGCGCCCATCCACGTGATCGAAAACGGCGTCGATCTCGCCCCTGCCGAGGACGGCGGGATCCCGGAGGCCGGGGCGGTCCCGGAAGGCGGTGCGTCCCCTGAAGCTGGCGGGTTGCCTGAAACTGGCGGGTTCCAAGAAGGTGGCGGCCCATTGGAAGCCACCAAGCCATTGGGAGCCGGCGGTCCACCGGGAGCCGGCGACCCGCCCGGAGCCGGCAGGCCGCGCACCGGACGCCGCGTCACGGCTGGAGGTGAGTCTGCCGCTGTGAGCGCGCCGGTGCGGGCGGCGCTGGCGCGGCGGCCGCTCCTGCTGTTCCTGGGGCGGGTGTCGTGGAAGAAGGGGCTCGACCGCCTCGTCGCCGCTCTGGCCGAGGTGCCCGGCGCCACCCTGGCGGTCGCCGGCAACGACGAGGAGGGGTATCGGGCGCATCTCGAACGGCTCGCCGCCGGCGCCGGGGTGGCCGGCCGCGTCCTCTTCCTGGGGCCGGTCCACGGCGCCGGCAAGGCGGCCCTGCTGCGGGGCGCCGACCTCATGGTCCTACCCTCCTACTCCGAGAACTTCGGCAACGTGGTGCTCGAGGCGATGGCGGCGGCGCTGCCGGCCGTCGTCACCCCGGAGGTGGGCCTGGCGCCGGTGGTGGCGGAGAGCGGCGCGGGCCTGGTGGCGGAGGGCGATCCGCCGCGCCTCGCGGCGGCGCTGCGCGCCCTCCTCGCCGATCCCGACCGGCGGCGGGCGATGGGCGAGCGCGGCGCCGCCGAGGCCGCGCGGCGCTTCGGCTGGGACACGATCGCCGCCCGCATGGAGGAGGTCTACGCGGAGATCCTCGCCAACGCGGCCGGCGGCGGCGCTCGGCGCGAACCGGTCGCCGGAAGCGGGAGCGGCACCTCGGCGAGTGCGGCCAGAGGAACGGCCGAGGCGGGTGCGGCCAGGGGAACGGCCGAGGCGGGTGCGGCCAGGGGAACGGCCGAGGCGGGTGGTCCCGCCGGAACAGGCGCCGCCGCCGGCATGCCCTGCCCGGCCGGCGGCGGCCCGGAAGCGGGAGGACGCCGGTGAGGCTGGCCTTCCTGGTCGAGCGCCCGACCCAGTTCGAGGCGCCCTTCTTCCGCCATGCGGCGGCCGATCCGCGGCACGAGCTGCGGGTGCTCTTCACCGGCGCGGACGTCGCCGAGCCGGTCTTCGATCCGGAGCTTGGCCGGCCGGTCTCCTGGGGGATCGACCTGCTCGGCGGCTACCCGCACGCCGTCCTGCCGGCCCGCGGGCGCATGCGGTGGCTGGCGCGCGAGCTCCGCCGCGGCAGCTGCGACCTGCTGATCGTCAACGGTTACACCCGGCGCGACTACCTGGCCGCGGCGTGGCTGGCGCGCCGGCAGGGCATCGCCACCGCTCTGCGCCTCGATTCCGTGGTCTGGGACGACAACGAAAGCCGAGACGGCGGCAGCGGCACCGGCGGCGGCAACCGCGGGCAGCGCCGGCAGGGTGACGACCGCGGGCTGCGTGGGCAGGATCACGGTCGCGGGCAGCATGGGCTGAGCGACGGCGGAGAGCGGCGTCAGGATGGAGGCGACCCAGGGCAGGGCGGACCTGGCGAAGGCGAAGGGGGCAGGGCCGGCGCAACGGCACGCGGGAGGGGCGGCGAGAGGGCCAGGCAGGCCGCCAGGCGCTGGCTCGTCTCGCTCCTGCTGACCCGCCTCTACGACCTCTTCCTGGGCGTCGGCAGCCTGACGCTCGACTACCTCACGGCGTGCGGCGTGCCGGCCGCGCGGCAGGGGCTCTTCCCCTACGCCGTGGACGTCGAGCACTTCCGGGCGGCCTCCTCGCTCACCGCCGCCGAGCGGCTCGCCGCTCGCGAGCGGCTGGGCCTGCCGCCCGGCGCCCGGGCCGTGCTCGCGGTCGCCAAGCTCAACCCGCGCGAGACCCCCTGGGACCTGCTGCGCGCGCTGCCCCGGCTCGCGCCGGACGTGCACCTGGTGGTGGCGGGCGACGGGCCGGACCGCGCCACGGCCGAGCGGCTCGGGGCGGAGCTGGCCCCCGGTCGGGTGCGCTGGCTGGGCTACGTGGCCTACGGCGAGCTGCCCGCGCTCTACGCCGCGGCGGACCTCTTCGTCCACGCGCCGAGCGGCGAGGAGCGCTGGGGCGTCTCCGTCGCCGAGGCGCTCGCCTGCGGCCTGCCCGCCGTGACCTCATCGCGGGTCGGCGCCGCCCGCGACCTGCTGGTCACCGGCACCCCAGCGCACACGCGCGTGGCGAAACTCACCGCGAGCAGCAACGGCGCTCCGGATACCCTGAGCGGCGCGGAAGCCGGACTCTCCAGCGAGCCCGGGGAGGCCGAGGGCAGCGCACGCCTTGACCGCGCCCATGGCGCCAACGGCGCCATCGGCGCTATCGGCGCCAATGGCGCGGTCTACCCGGCCGGCGACGCCGCGGCCCTGGCGCGGGCCGCCGCCGCCGCCCTGGCGCTCGACCGCGCGGCGGTGGCGGCGGTCAACCGCGCCGTCCTGGCGCGCTGGGACTATGCCGCCTCCTGGCGCCGCCTGCTCGACGCCGCGGGGCGGATCGTGGGAGGCTCCGCGCCGTGAGCCAACCGCCTGCCCCCGGGCCAAGCCCGCCGCCGCCTGCCGGCGCTCCGGCCGCGATGCCCACCGGCGCATCGGAGACCGCGGCAGTTCCCGCGGCCGGCACCGCAGCTCCCGGCGCGGCGCCGGCGCCCACCGTGCCGCTCACCGTCCTCATGGTGACGCGCAACGAGGAGCTCAACGTCGAGCGCAGCCTGGCCTCCGTGCACGGCTTCGCCGACCAGATCCTGGTGATCGATTCGGAGAGCGCCGACCGCACCCGCGAGATCGCCGGCCGCTTCGCCGACGAGGTGCGGCAGCTGCCCTACGAGCACGGCCGGATCATCCCCTGGATCTTCCAGTGGGGGCTCGACCACCTGCCGATCCGCAACGAGTGGGTGCTGATCCTGGAGGCCGACCAGGCGCTGCCGCCGCCGCTGCGCGCCGAGATCGCCGCGCTCCTCGCCCGTCCCGCCGCCGCGGCCGAGGCCGCCGGCTACTACATCCGCCGGGTGCAGATCTTCCGCGGCCGGCCGATCCGCTGGGGCGGCTACGGCCACAAGTACCTGCTCAAGCTGTTCCGGCGCTCCCTCTCCGAGCTCGACCCGCTGGAGCAGGACACCCGGGTCTACGTGCGCGGCCGGGTCGGCCGGCTCGCCAACCCGCTCGAGGAGTGGAACCGCAAGGAGGACGCGATCCTCTTCTACCTGGAGAAGCACCTGCGCTACGCCGAGGCGTTCGCCCGCGAGGAGCTGGAGCGGCGGCAGAAGGGGATCCCGTGGAAGCTCACGCCGCGCCTCTTCGGCACCTCGGACGAGCGCACGCTGTGGCTCAAGGCGCGCTACCAGCGGCTGCCGCTCCTCGTCCGGCCGGCGCTCTACTTCCTCTACCGCTACGTGGTGCTGCTCGGCGTGCTCGACGGCAGCAACGGCTTCGTCTTCCACTTCCTGCAGGCCTTCTGGTTCCGCCTGGTGGTGGACGTGCGGTTGCAGGAGCTGCTGCGCCATGCCGGCGGCGGCGGCGCCACGGCGGCCCCCGCCGCGGGACCGGAGCGATGAGCCGCATCCTCGGCCTCTCCGCCTATCACGCCGACGCCTCGGCCGCCGCCCTCGCGGACGGCGCCATGGTCGCCGCCGTCGAGGAGGAGCGCTTCCGCCGCGTCAAGCACTGGGCGGGCTTCCCGCGCCAGGCGCTGGGCTTCTGCCTGGACGCCCTGGGGGGCGACCTCGGCGCCGTCACCGCCGTCGCGGTGGCGCGGCAGCCGCGTGCCTACCTGCTGCGCAAGGCGGCGCTCGCCCTCACCCATCCGCGCAGCCTGCGCCGCGCCGCCTCGCGCGCCCGCAACCTGGCCCAGGTGGGCGCGCTCGGCGCGCGCATCGGCGAGGCGCTCGGCAACGGCAGCGTCCAGCCGCCGCCGCTGCACGCGGTCGAGCACCACCTGGCGCACATCGCCTCGGCCTTCTTCTGCTCGCCGTTCGAGGAGGCGGCCTGCCTGTCGGTGGACGGCTTCGGCGACTTCGTCTCGACCATGCTGGCCCTGGGGCGCGGCAGCACCGTCGAGGTGCTGCAGCGGGTGCACTTCCCGCATTCGCTGGGCCAGCTCTACACCGCGGTCACCCAGTTCCTCGGCTTTCCGGGCTTCGGCGACGAGTACAAGGTGATGGGCCTCGCCGCCTACGGCGAGCCCGTCCATGCCGCGGCGCTCGGCCGCGTGGCGCCGGCGCTCCCCGACGGCACCTTCCGCCTCGACCTGCGCTACTTCCGCCACCTCGCCGAGGGGGTGGACATGACCTGGGACGACGGCGCGCCGGTCCTCGCGCCGCTCTACACCCCGGCGCTCGCGGAGCTGCTCGGCCCCGCGCGCCGCCCGGGCGAGGAGCTGACCCAGCGCCACCGGGACCTCGCCGCCTCGCTGCAGCAGGTCTACGAGGAGCGCTTCTTCGCCCTGGTGCGGGCTCTCCTCCGGCGCACCGGCCAGCGGCGGTTGGCCCTGGCCGGCGGCTGCGCCATGAACTCGCTCGCCAACGGCAGGCTCTTCGACCGCACCGGCGTCGAGGAGGTCTACATCCAGGCGGCGGCCGGCGACGCCGGCACCGCGCTCGGCGCCGCGCTGTGGGTGCAGCACGCGGTGGAGCGCGCGCCGCGCGGCTTCGTCATGGAGCACGCCTACTGGGGGCCGGCCCACGGCGGGGCCGCGGTCCGCCAGGCCATCGCCGCGGCGCTCCCCGGCTCCGGCGGCGCCGACGGCCGTTGGGGGACGGTGCGGGTGGCCACCGTCTCCGGCGAGGAGGAGCTGGCGTCCGGCACCGCCGCGGCCATCGCGCGCGGCGAGGTGGTCGGGTGGTTCCAGGGGCGGTCGGAGTGGGGGCCGCGCGCCCTCGGCAACCGCTCGATCGTCGCCGATCCGCGGCGCGCCGACATGAAGGAGCTGCTCAACGCCAAGATCAAGCGCCGCGAGTCGTTCCGCCCCTTCGCCCCGTCGGTGCTGGCGGAGCGCACCGGCGACTGGTTCACCATCGCCCACCCCGACCCGTTCATGATCAAGGTCTATCCCATCCGGCCGGAGAAGCGGGCGCTCATCCCGGCGGTCACCCACGTCGACGGGACCGGGCGCCTGCAGACCGTCGAGCGGCGGACCAACCCCCGCTACTGGCAGCTGATCCGCGCCTTCGAGGAGCGGACCGGCGTGCCCATGGTGCTCAACACCTCGTTCAACGAGAACGAGCCGATCGTCAACACCCCGGCCGAGGCGCTCGACTGCTTCCTGCGCACGCGCATGGACCGCCTGGTGCTGGGCGACGTGGTGCTGACGCGCGCCGAGGGGACGGAGTGAGCCGCCGCCTGCGGCGGGACGCGGGCTGCCGGCGGCCAGAGCGGAGCCGCCGCCGGCCGGGCCCCGGCTGCCGCCGGGCCCCGAGTGCGATCACGAGGCGGGTGGCAGGAGCCGCGGCGCCGGTGGCAGGAGCCGCGAGGCCGGCGGCAGGAGCCGCGGCATGAGAGCGCTCCGCGCGGCGCTCGAACGGCTGAGCCGCAACCGCGTGGTGCGGCGCCGTCTGCCGGCCGACCTCGGCGGCGGCACGCTCCTGGTCTCTCCCGACGCCTCGATGCGCCTGTGGCGGCGGAGCCTGGAGCGCACCGACCCGCTGCTGTTTCGGCTGGCGCGCGAGCTGGTGCGGCCGGGAGCGGTGGTGTGGGACATCGGCGCCAACGTCGGGCTCTTCGCCGCCGCCGCCTCGTTCCTCGCCGGGCCGGAGGGCGCGGTGCTGGCGGTCGAGGCCGACGGCTGGCTCGCCAACCTGCTGCGCGAGTCGTTCCGCGGCCTGCCGGGCGGGCGGGCGCCGGTCGCGGTGCTGGGCGCCGCGGCGGCCGGCGCCAACGGCGTCGCCGACCTCCACGTGGCGCAACGCGGGCGGGCCGCCAATCACCTGGCGGGGGTCGCCGGCTCCACCCAGGCCGGCGGCGTGCGCGCGGTGGAGAAGGTGCTGACGGTGACGCTCGACCGGCTGCTCGACCTCTTCCCCGCGCCGCGCCTGGTGAAGATCGACGTCGAGGGGAGCGAGCTCGACTGCCTGCGCGGCGCCGCGCGGCTGCTGCGGGAGGTGCGCCCGGTCGTGGTCTGCGAGGTGACCGGCGAGAACGCCGCGGCGGTGGGGCGGCTGCTGCTCGACGCCGGCTACCGGCTCCACGACGCGGCGGCTGCGCCCGGCGCGCGGCAGCCGCTGGCCGCGCCGGCATGGAACACCCTGGCGCTGCCCGGGCCGCCGGCCGCGCCCGGGCCGCGGCGATGAGGATCCTCCTGGTCAGCCATCCGGCGCTCACCGCCGAGATGGGCGCGTCGCAGGTCGCGCTCAACCTGGCGGCCGCCCTGCGCGCGCGCGGCCACGACGCCGTCGCCTGGTCGCCCGAGCCGCTGCCCGCCGACACGCGCTGGTGGAACCTCTGGCTGCGCCAGCGGCGAGCCGCCGAGCGCTTCGCCCGCGAAACCGGGCCGTTCGACCTCATCGACACCCCGGCCATCGCCGCCAGCCGTGCCCTGGCGGCCTGCGGCGCGCTGGTGGCGCGCAGCAACCAACCCGAGCTGCGCTACCTGTGGCACGACGTGAGCGCCGACCTGCGGCGGCATCCCTCGCCGCGCGCCGCCGTGCACGCCGCCCTGGCCCTGCCGCGCGCCCGCGCCATCCTCGGCGGCTGGCGGCGGGCGCGCCTCATCCTCTGCCTGGGCAGCCACGAGCGGGAGTGGATGCGGCGGCGCTTCCCGCGCTGGGCGGCCAAGACCGGGATGTACCTCGGCGCCCTGGGGGCCGAGGAGCAGGCCGCGCTGGCCGCGCTGCGCCGCTCCCGCCGAGGGGGCGGGATGGAGGCGGCTGGCGCCGCCGCCGCACGCAACAGCCTGCCGGACGCGGCCGGCCTTACGGGTCAGGAGCCGGCGCCGGACGCGGCCGGCGGCGCACCGGGGCACCGCTACCTCTGGATCGGCCGCTGGGCGGCGCACAAGGGGACGGCGCGGCTGGTGAGCTTCCTCGGCGAGCGCCTGGCGGCGGTGCCGGGCGAGAGCTTCACCCTCGCCGGCTGCGGCGCGGCGGCGCGGCGCGACCTGCCCGCCGCGTGGCTGGAGTCGGGGCGGGTGCGCGTGGTGCCGGCCTTCGCCCGCGCCGAGCTGCCGGCGCTCCTGGCCGGCCACGACGCCGGCCTCTTCACCAGCCCGCTCGAAGGGTGGGGGCTCAGCCTCAACGAGATGCTCGAAGCCGGGCTCACCGTCTTCGCCACCCCGGCCGGCGGCGTCGCCGACCTGCGCCCCTTCTTCCCGGCGTCGCTGCGGCCGTTCCCGCCGCCCGCGGGCTGGAGCGCAGCCCCCCTGGAGGACCTCGACGCCAACGGCTACCGGCGCCGCTTCTCCTGGCCCGAGGTCGCCCGCTCCTATGAGGAGCAGGCGCTCGCCGCCGGCCACCTGGGCGCCGCCACCGGCCGCCCGAGCGCTGCCGCCGGCCGGCCGGAGATCGGTGCAACCAGCGCCGGCGCCCTCGCGGGCCATCCGGGCATCGCCGCGGACGCCGCGGACGTCACCACCGATCGCGTGAGCGCCGCCAAGGGCGGGCCGGCCGCTTCATGACCGGCCCCACCGGCGAGCCGTCAGCTCGTGCGCCTCGGCCCATCGAGCACCCGCGGCCGCTCGGCGCGCGGCGCCTCCTGCGCCCGCTGCGGACCGCGGCGCGCGCCCTGGCGCAGGGC
>JASLEW010000836.1 GCA_030150965.1 Thermoanaerobaculia bacterium
GCCACTTCCCCGGCGGCGAGCGTCCGCGCCCGGCGGCGATGCGGCCTGGCCGCGCCGGGCAGGTCGCGCTGCGGCTCGACGAGGCCCGCGGCCTGGCTCCGACCGCGCCGACGACCGCGCCGGCCCCTGCGACAGCACCGACCCCTCCGGCCGCGGCGAGCCCTTCGGTCGTGCCGACCGCTTCGACCGCGCCGGCTCCTTTGGGTGTGTGGACCCCTCCGGCCGCGCCGGCCCCTCCGGCCTCGCCGAGCGGTGGCGCTGCCGGTGCGGGCCGCGGCTTGGCCGCGTCCGCGGGAGGCCTGGCCGCGGAGCTGCGGCGGCTCGCCGTGCAGGCGCGGGTGACGCCGTTCATGGTGTGGCTCACCGCCCTTGGGGAGCTGGTCGGGCGCATGACCGGCGAGGACGACCTGTGCATCGGCACGCCGGTCGCGGGCCGCGAGCGCGAGGAGACCGCCGGCGTGGTCGGCTGCTTCGTCAACACCGCGGTGGTGCGCCTGCGGCTGGACGGCTCCCCGCCGGTCGCCGCCGCGCTCGCCCGGACGCGCGCCGCGCTGCTCGATGCGACGCTCGGCGCGCGGGTGCCGTTCGACCGCCTGGTCGAGGAGCTGGCGCCGCGGCGCGACCGCGCGCGGCCGCCCTTTTTCAGCGTCATGCTGGCCGCCGCCGCCAGCGCCTGGGAGAACCTCGCCCTCGACGGCCTCACGGTGCGGCGCCTGCCGCTGCCGGCGCCCGCGGCACAGGTGGACCTCACCCTGATCCTGGCGGCGGACGGCGGCGCCGCATCGTGGGAGTACCGCGCCGACCTGTTCGACGCCGTGACGGTGCGGCGCCTCGGCGAGCATCTGACGGCCCTCCTCGCCGGCATGGTTCGGCAGGCCGCGGAGCGCCTGGACGAGCTGCCCCTGCTGTCGGCCGCCGAGCGCCATCAGCTGACCTTCGAGACGGCCGCCGGGGGGCCGGGATGGACGGTGCCACGGAGGGGCGGCGTCCCGGGCCGGCCGGAGCGCCGCCGGCAGCTTCCGATCGCTGCGCCCGCCGCCGGCAGCTCGGCCACCGCGGCCGGCGGCGCCGCCGCGGAGAGCGCGGGCGCGGCGCCAGGAGAGGCTCCGCGCGGCCCGCTCGAAGAGATGGTGGCCGAGGTGTGGGCCGGCCTCCTCGGCGTCAGGCCGGCTCGGCACGCCGATCTCTTCGATCTCGGCGTCCACTCGCTGCTCGGCGCCCGCGCCCTGTCGCGCCTGGGGGCCGCGACCGGTGTGGCGCTGCCGCTTGCCGAGCTCTTCGCCGAGCCCACCGTGGCGGGCCTGGCGCGCCGCATCGAGGCGCGGCGGCGCGAGGCCGGAGGGGATGCCGCCGCGCCCCTGCCGCCGGTCGAGCGGCGGGCCGCGGGCGAGGCGGAGCCGATACCCCTGGCGCCGGCGCAGGAGCGACTCTGGTACCTCGAACGCCTGCGGCCAGGGAGCCCCGCCTACCACGTGCCGTTCGCCTTCGAGCTCGGCGGCCCGCTGCGCCCGGCGGCGCTGGCCGCGGCGCTGGCCGCCGTCGTCCAGCGCCACGAGACGCTGCGCTCGACGTTCCATGCCACTCCGGCGGGCCCGGAGGTGCGGCTCGTGGGTTTGGCGGGCTGGCCCGCGGAGCCACCCCAGAGAGCCCGAGGAGCGGGCTCGGAGGCGCGGCTCGCGGGCTTGGCGGGCGGGCCCGAAGATTCGCCGCGGGGAGCCGGAGGAGCGGGCCCGGAGGCGCGGCTCACAGGTTTGGCGGGCTGGCCCGCGGAGCCGCCGCGGGGAGGTGGGGGAGAACGAGGAGAGGGCCTCACGGGGGGCGGCGGTCCCGCGGTGCGCTCTGCCGCAGGGCGGGCTCCGCACCTGGTGGACCTTGCCTCCCTGCTTCCAGGCGCCCGCGAGGCAGCGGCCGGCGACGCCCTGCGCGGGCTGGCGCTGCCGCCCTTCGACCTGGGCCGTGGACCGCTGTGGCGGGCGCTGGTCCTGCGCCTTGCGGCGGAGCGCCACCTGCTGCTGATGGTCGTGCACCACCTGGTCTTCGACGGCACCTCGGCGCGCATCCTGGCCGCCGAGGCCGCCGCGTTCTACGGTGCCGCGGCCGAGGCCCGCCCCGCGGCGCTCGCGGCGCTGCCCGTGCAGTACGGCGACTATGCGCGGTGGCAACGCCGGCTGCTGCTCCAGGAAGGAGCGCCGGGAGACGCCATGGCGCGGAGCCTCGCCTTCTGGCGCCGCGAATTGGACGGGCTGCCCGCTTGGCGCCTGCCGGGAGAGCCGCCCGGCGGAGCCCAGCCCCCCGGCGGAGCCCAGCCGGGCGCCGCGGGCAGCCCGGGCGCTCCCGCGATGCCGGCCTCCGGCCGTCCGCGCACGCTGCCCGAGGCTGCAGCCGCGGCGCCCGTGCAGGCGGGTGGAGAGGCCGTGCGGCGCCACCTCTTCCAGGTGGAGCCGCGGCTCGCGGGGCAGCTCCGGCGCGCCGCGCGCCGCCACGGGACCACGACCTTCATGGCCATGGCGGCGGCCTTCGCGGCGCTCCTCGCCCGGGCCACCGGCGAGCGCGACGTGAGCTTCGCCACGCCGGTGGGAGGGCGCCTGCGGCCCGAGCTCGACGGGCTCATCGGCCTCTTCGTCAACACCGTCGTGCTGCGCTTCGCTCTCGGGCCCGACCCGAGCTTCGCCGCCCTGCTGCGCCGGGCCGCCGCGGCCACCCTCGCCGCCCACGCCCACGGCGGCGTGCCCTTCGACCGCGTGGTCGAGATGGTGCGCGGCGCGAGCGGCCCGGCGCCGGCCGCGGCGCTCGACCGCGTGCTCCTCACCGTGGCCGTGCGGCCGCCGGCGCAGGCGGCGGCCGGCGGTCTCGCCCTCCGTCCCCTCGCG
>JASLEW010000855.1 GCA_030150965.1 Thermoanaerobaculia bacterium
GCCGGCGCCGTGCAGCCGCGCCGCGCCGGCCGCCGCCATCCCCGCCATCAGCGCCAGGGCGAGCACCGCCGGCGAGGTGGTCAGCAGCGAGAGGGGTCTGGACATCGTGGTCTCCTTCCATGCGGGGGCGGCGCACGCCGCCCGGTTCAGTGCAGAGCGCTCCCCCATCCCTCACTATACGGCGGGCGGCGGCCGGCGGCTCTGCGCCCCGGAGAGACAGGGCCGGGCCGCGGACGGCGGCAGGACCGGCCGAGCGGTGGACGGTGGTCTTTCCCCGCGCCGCGGCGTGGCGCCTCCCGAGCCGCGTTACGGCTCCCGAGTCCCTGCTACGCTTGGAGCGGCGCGGTCAGCACGGCCGCACGGTCGGCGCGGAAGCGGATTGCGGGCGCGGCGGCCGGACGAACGCACCGAGCGGGGCAACGGACTTTCACCGCGGAGGGCCGATCGATGAGCTCGAATCCGTCAGTCAAGGTGAGGGATGCGCTGCGCATCCCGCCCGATGCCGCCTCCTTCGAGGGCTTCCGCCGCTGGACCTGGGGCGAGTCCTTCCCGGAGAAAGGCCGCATCGATTTCCTCGACGGCAGGCTGGAGATCGACTTGAGCCCGGAAGACATCTATGCCCATGGCGCCGTCAAGGTGGCCGTCGCCGCCGCGTTTTACAACCTGGTCACGCGAACGGGCCGCGGCGGCGTCTACGTCGACTGCACCAGGGTGGCCTCGCCCACGGCCCGGCTGTCCGTCGAGCCCGACGTCCTGGTGGTCCTGTGGGAGTCCCTTGACTCCGACCGCATCCGGGAGATCCCCGCCGCGAGCCGCAAGCCTGGCCGCTTCGTGGAGCTCGAGGGCGCCCCGGACCTGGTGGTGGAAGTGGTCGGCGACGGCTCCGAGAGCAAGGACCGCCAGCGCCTGCCGCCGCTCTATGCCCGCGCGGGGGTGCCCGAGCTGTGGCTGATCGACGTCCGCGGCACCGAGGCGGAGCTTGCCATCCACCACCTCGGCCCGGCCGGGTACGTCCGATCCGCCGCCGACCGCTCCGGCCGGTCCGCCTCCCGTCTCCTGGGGGGCCGCTGCCGCCTGCGCCGTCACGTGGTGCAGGCCACCCGCTGCATCTACGACCTGGAGGTGGCCGGCATCCGGGCCACCGGCGGCCCCAGGAATCCGGCGTAGCCCGGGGGACAGGCATTCCGGACCCGCGTTCTCCCCAGGCTCCTTGACCCATACGGCTTCCTGTCGGCAGACCATCCAGATTCCGGAATGGCGATCAGGCTGGGCAGCGCACGCGCCAAATCGGGTAATCTTTCACCGGAGCAGATGCGACGGTCTGGCGCGAGCTCGGACAGGTATTCGATGCAACTCGACAGGTTGGAGGCTGTGGACGACGAGATGGCGCGGCACCTCCGCTCTCTCTCCGGCACCGAGCGGCTGCGTATCGCCAGCGGCATGTTTGCCGCCGCCAGACGGATGCTGACCAGCCATCTCGCGGCCGAGCACCCGGACTGGCCGGAGCAGCGGCTCCAGGAGGAGGTGGCGCGGAGGCTGTCTGGAGCAGGATGATCTCTTACGGTTCGCGACCAGCGTCCTCGCCAGGCTGAGGTTGCCCTACGCCGTGACCGGGTCCCTGGCCACGGTGTTCTACGGAGAGCCGCGCTTCACCAACGACATCGATATCGTGGTCGGGCTCACCGCGGGCCGGATTGCCGAGCTCTGTGCCGCATTTCCCAGCCCGGACTTCTACGTCAGTCCTGAAGCCGCGGTGCGGGCCGTGGCGCAGAGAAGTCAGTTCAATGTGATCCATCCGGCGTCGGGTCTCAAGCTCGACCTGATCGTTCCTCCTGACACCGAGTTCAACCGCGGCCGCCTGGCTCGCGCCCGGAGCATCCACCTGCCGTCCGGCGATGTGGCGTCCTTCGCCTCTCCCGAGGATGTGATTCTGATGAAGCTGGAGTTTTACCGCCAGGGCGGCTCTGACAAGCACCTGCGCGATATCGCCGGAATTCTCAAGATCAGCGGTGACCGGCTGGACCGGGGATACCTGGAGAGCTGGATCGCACGCTTGGATTTGGGTGATGTCTGGCAAGCCCTCCTCGCGAGGTTCCCTCTGGCGACTTCGGGCGCTCACTCGGATTGACCCGAGGCTTATTCAGGTTGGACACCAGGCGGGCCGCTCAGCCACCGGCGGCGCCGACCTCGGCCAGGGCGGCGAGGCGGGAGCGCAGCTCGCCGGCGATCTGCTCCACCGCGGGGGAGCGCATCAGCGTGTAGTGGTCGCCCGGCACCGCGAGCGTGGTGAGGCCGCCGCGCACCAGCCGCCTCCAGCCGCGGTCGGGCGCCGCCGCCGGGGCGCCGGTCGCGGGAGCGATCAGGAGCGCGGACCCGCCGTAGGGTTTCGGGCGGTGGGCGGACACCGCGGCCAGGGTGGTGCGGAAGCGCGCGAACATCTCCTCGAGGGCCGCACGGTCGAGGTCCGGCGGCAGCAGGCCGCGGGCGCGGCCCAGGGCGGCGACGGCGGTGAGCGCCGCCGCCTCGTCCGGCGGCAGCTCGATGCCCGGCGGCAGCGGCACGCCGAGCAGCCCCGCGAGATCGGCCGCGAACAGCCTCACCAGCGCCGCGCCGCTCGGCGGCGCGGCGCCGGGGGCCGGGGCGTGCGCGTCGAGGAGCGCCAGCAGCGCCACCTCGCGGCCGGCGGCGGCGAGCTGGCGCGCCATCTCGAAGGCGATGACGCCGCCCGCCGACCAGCCGGCAAGCCCCACCGGACCCGCCGCCCGCGCGCGGGTCAGCTCGCCGGCGTAGAGGCGGGCGAGCGATGCGACGGTGGCGGCCGGCCCGCCCGCCGCCGGCTCCGCCGGATCGGGCAGCTGCAGGCCGTGGACCGGGATCCCCGGGCCGACCTCCTGCGCCAGCTGGCGGTAGCAGAGCACGTTGCCGCCGGCCGGATGCACCAGGAAGAGCGGCACGCCGCGCCCGTCGCCGTGCAGGTGGACCAGGACCGGACGCCGGGCGGGCGGAGCGGCCTGCCGCAGCCGCGCCGCCAGCGCCTCCAGGGTCGGGCTGGCGAACAGGACGGAGAGCGGCAGCTGCTGGCCGAAGCGGGCCTGGATGCGGCTCATCAGCCGCACCGCCAGCAGCGAATGGCCGCCCAGCGCAAAGAAGCTGTCGGCGGGGCCGACCGGCCGTTGCGGCCGGAGGAGGTCCTGCCAGATCGCCGCCAGGTCCGCCTCGACCTGGTCGCGCGGCGGCAGCGCGGGGCCGCCGGCCTCCCCGCCGCCTGGCGCCGAGCCGGCGGCGCTCTCGGGAG
>JASLEW010000863.1 GCA_030150965.1 Thermoanaerobaculia bacterium
GCCGGCGGCACGCCGCCGGCTCTGCTGCAGGTGGCCCCCGGCCGCGCCGGCTCCTCCGGCAACGCCGCCGCCGCCGCCAATCCCGCCGCGCCGGCCTGGCCTTCCGCGGCGGAGCAGCTGGCCCGCGACAACGTGCAGCCGGGCAGCGCGCTCGAGACGCTGATCCTGGCCAACCAGGACTTCAGCCTGCTGCGGCCCGGCGAGGCCGCCGACCGCAACCCCATCCCGCCCTGGCTGCGCGTGCTCTGGCGCAAGGAGCACCCGCAGGCGCACCGCCCGCCGCCCTCCGACCCCACCGGCGGCTACCCGCTGGTGCTGCGCGACATCCACGAGTGGCTGCTCACCCACCAGGACCTGGCGCGCGCCCGGCAGCCGCTCGCCGAGACGCCGGAGGCGGCGCCCACCGAGACCGGCGAGCAGCGGATCTCGGGCGCCCAGGCGGTGCCGCGCAGCGAGTCGGCCATCCGCGTCAACCCCTTCGATCCGAGCAAGATCATCGCCGCCTCCAACAACATCGGCGGCGACGGCCGGGAGGGGATCTTCTACTCGACCGACGGCGGCGCCACCTGGGGCCAGAGCGAGCTGCCGCTGGCGCCCGAGGACGCCTTCACCTCCGACCCGACCGTGGAATGGACCTCCGACGGCACCGCCTGGTCGACCGCGATCGCCGTCAGCACCGAGTTCGGCCTGCGGGTCCAGGCCTACCGGTCGGGCGACAACGGTGCCACCTGGGCCATGGACGCCACGGTCTCGGGCAGCGACCTCACGGCCGACAAGGAGATGATCTGGGCCGACCACGGCACCACGTCGCCCTTCAAGGACAACCTCTACGAGATCTGGCACAACGACGTCGCGGTGCTGATGGCCCGCCGCACCGGGCCGGGCGGAGCATGGCAAAACCCCATACTGGTCAGCGGCGCCGAGACCACCGGCACCGGCATCGGCGGGGCGGTGGTCACCAACGCCCAGGGCGACGTCTTCGGCTTCTGGCCCGACACCGACAGCCGGAACATCTACGCCGTCAAGTCGACCGACGGCGGCGCGAGCTACGGCGCGCCGGTCAAGGTCGCTCCCTTCCTCGGCTCCTTCCAGGTCTCGATCCCCGCCGACAACCTGCGCAACGTCCTGATCTACGTCAGCGCCGGGGTCTACAGCGCCGGCGGCAAGGACAACGTCTACGTCACCTGGAACGACCTCTCGGGCGACGCGGGCTGCGACTCCTTCTACCTCAGCCCGGGCGCCGACGCCACCAACCCCTGCAAGACGCGCATCTGGTTCATCCGCTCGACCGACGGCGGCGCCACCTGGTCGCCGCCGGTCAAGATCTACGACCCCCGCGCGCTCGACGATCAGTTCTTCCCGTGGCTCGCGGTCGACGACACGACCGGCCGGCTGGGCATCATCTACTACGACACCATCCAGGACCCCGGCCGGCTCTCCACCGACGTGTTCTACCAGGCGTCCGACGACGACGGCCTCACCTGGAGCGCGCCGGCCCAGGTGACCAGCGCCAGCACCAACGAGACCACGGCCGGCGCCGATGCCGGCAACCAGTACGGCGACTACACCTCGCTCAGCGGCTTCGCCGGCCGGCTCTTCCCCACCTGGACCGACCGCCGCGGCGGCGCGCGCGAGGAGATCTGGACGGCGGCGGTCTCCGACACCGGCTCCACCTGCGCCGGCCCGGCGGCGCCGACGCTCACCGCCAGGCCCCAGGGGACCGCGGGGGTGAACCTCTCCTGGAGCCAGGTGGTGGGCGCGACCTACCTGGTCTACCGCGCCGCGGCGAGCGGCGGGCCGTACTCGCTGATCGGCACCACCACCGGCAGCACCTTCGCCGACGCCGCCGGCCCCTGCGACACCCGGCGCTACTACGCCGTGCGCGCCGCGGCCAGCTGCACCTCGCCGCTCTCCAACGAGGTCTCCTACCTCAACCGGGCGTCGGTCGTCCTCTACAGCAACAATTTCGACGATGCGTCGAGCGGCCTCGCCGGCTGGTCGGTGGGCAACCTGCTGAACGAGGGCTCCACCGCCGACTGGTTCGGCATCCAGGCCTGCAAGGCGCACAGCGGCACCCACAGCTTCCGCTTCGGCAGCCCGGACTGCTTCGGCGGCGCCCAGCCGGGCGATTTCGTTTCCGCCCAGCCGGGCGGCGCCGCCGGCATCTTCGTGCCGCCCGGCTCAACGCTCACCAAGGTCTCCTTCTGGCACGACTACAGCTTCCGGCCGTACGCCGGCGGCGGCGCGCTGGTGTTCTCGCTCAACGACGGGCCGCTGTTCGAGGTCCCCCTCCAAGATATCGCCGGTGTGTCCTACGGTCTGGGGCAGGTCGCAGGGACCTGCCCGCCGGCTGGCGTGGGGAACCTGGGAGTCTTCACCGGCGACTCGGGCGGCTTCGTCAGCTCGACGGCGAACCTCGACCCCGGCTGCACCGCGGTCGGCGCCCTGGGTTGCGGCGGCGCCAGCCTCAACTTCGCCTTCGCCGGCGTCACCGACTGCTCGACGCCGCCGCAGGGCGGCTGGTACCTCGACGACGTGACGGTGACCACCTGCCCCGCCGCGCCGCCGCTCACCGCACCCGGCGGGCTGCGGTTCTACACGCTCCCTCCCTGCCGGCTGATCGACACCCGCCAGCCGGCCGGCCCGCTGGGCGGCCCGGCGCTCGCGGCGCAGGGCACGCGCGACTTCGTGCTCGCCGGCGCCTGCGGCATCCCGGCTTCCGCCCGGTCGCTGTCGGTCAACGTCACCGTGGTGACCCCCACCGCCGCCGGCGTGATCAACGTGTTCGCCGACGACCAGCCGGCGCCGGTCACCAGCACGATCAACTTCGCCGCCGGCCAGGTCCGGGCCAACAACGCCATCGTCAGCCTGGGCAATCCTTCCGGCGGCGTCCACGTGGTCAACGGCTCGACCGCGCCGGTCTCCTTCGTCCTCGACGTGAACGGTTACTTCCAATAGGACTGCGATCCCGCTCTCGGGGAGGTGCCATGCGAGCGATCCACAGGCGTGTGCAGCGGCGGCGGCTGGCGTGGGCGGTTGCGGCCGGTTGGGCCATCACCTTGCTGGCGCCGCTGCC
>JASLEW010000016.1 GCA_030150965.1 Thermoanaerobaculia bacterium
CGCGACGGCCTCGCGCGCGGCCGGATCGAGCGTCAGCGGCGCCGCGGCGCCATGACCGCCGGCGGCACCATCCCCGCCGTTGGCGCCGTCCCCGCCATCCCCGCCTTGGCCAACATTGCCGCCATCGCGGCCAATGCCGCCACTGCCGCCATCGCGGCCAATGCCGCCATTGCCGCCGGTGCCGGCAGTGCCCGCCCCCTCCGGCACCACCTCCGCCCCCGCCCCGGGCAGCGCCTCCGCCGCGGCCGGCAGGGCGGCGCCGGGAGGCGCATCCGGGCGGCGCTCGGAGACGCTCATTCGGCGCCGTCGCGCAGCGCGATCAGCGGATCGACGCGGGTGGCCTGGCGCGCCGGCAGGAAGCTCGCGGCCAGGGCGACCGCCCCGAGCAGCAGGGTCACGGTCGCAAAGGTGGTGGGGTCGCTCGGCGTGATGCCGAACAGCTGGCCGCGGACCAGGCGCGTCAGCGCCAGCGCGCAGGCGATTCCCAGCAGCAGGCCGAGCCCGGTCAGCCGCGTCGCCTGGCGCATGACCAGGCCGAGGATCTGGCCCTTCTGGCCGCCCATCGCCAGGCGCACGCCGATCTCCCGGCGGCGGCAGGCCACCGCATAGGACATCAGGGCGTAGATCCCTGCCACCGCCAGCGCCAGGGCGATCAGCCCCAGCACGCCGACCAGGCGAGTGGTGAAGCGCGTCTGCACCAGCGTCCCCTCGAGCGCCTCCTGGAGCGTCGTGACCTCGACCGGCAGCTTGGGATCGACGCTCCAGACCGCCTGGCGCAGCGCCGCTCCCAGCGCCGCCGGATCGGCCGGCGTGCGCAGCACGATGCTCAGGTAGCGGCGCGGCGAGCGGTCGAGCGGCACGTAGATCTGCGGCGACGAGTCGGCGTCGAGGCTGCGGCGCTTGACGCTCGCCGCCAGGCCGACGATCCGCACCGGCGCGGGCGACAGGCCGGGCAGCTCGATGTTGCGTCCCACCGCGTCACCGTGCGGGAACCAGACCTCGGCCAGCGACTGATCGATCACCGCCACCGCCGGCGCCGGATCGCGGTCGGAGTCCTCGATCGTCCTGCCGCGCAGCAGGCGGATGCCCATGGCGCGCAGGAAGCGCGGGGTGACGCCGTCGACGACGGCGACCGGCGATTGATCGGTGGGCACCGTCCGGCCGTTGACGAAGAAGCTCTGCCGCACATCCACCCGTCCGAGCGGCAGGCTGGTGGAGAGCGCCGCGGCATCGACCCCCGGCAGCGCCGCGATCTTCTGCAGCAGCTGCTGGGCGAAGGTGCGCTGCAGGGCGCGCGTCGGATAGGCGGACTGCGGCAGCACCAGCGAGCCGGTCAGCACGTGGCGGGGATCGAAGCCGGGATCGACCGCCAGCAGGCGCTGGAAGCTGCGCACCAGGAGCCCGGCGCCGATGAGCAGCACCAGGGCGAGCGCGATCTCGGCCACGGCGAAGCCGTTGCGCAGGCGCAGCCCGCCGGAGCCGGTGGTGCCGGCGCTCTCCTTGAGCAGCTCGTGGGGCTCGAGGCGCGCCGCCTGGAGCGCCGGGCCCCAGCCGAACAGCGCGCCGGCGACGAGCGCCACGGCGCCGGTGAACAGCAGCACCGGCAGGTCGAACTGCACCGCGCCCAGCCGCGGGATGTTGGGCGGGTTCAGCCGCACCAGCCAGGCGATCAGCCAACGCGCCAGCAGCAGGCTCAGCGCGCCGCTCGCCAGCGCCGCCAGCATGCTCTCGGCGACGATCTGGCGCACCAGCCGGCCGCGGCTCACCCCGAGCGCGATGCGCACGCCGATCTCGCTCCGCCGCCCGGCGATCTGCGCCAGCAGGAGGTTCCCGACGTTGGCACAGGCGATGAGCAGCACGCAGACCACGGCGGTCATCAGCAGCAGCAGGGTGGGGCGGACGTCGCCGACGATCTCCTCGTAAAGCGGCACCAGCACGATCTGGGAGAGGCGGTTGGTCTCCGGGTGGTCGATGCTCAGCCGTTGTGCGATGGTCGCCATGTCGGTCCGCGCCCGGCCGAGTGTGACGCCGTCCTTGAGCCGGGCCACCACCTCGAGGAAGCCGTGCCCGCGGGCGAGCCGCTCGCTGGAATCGAAGCTCAGCGGCACCCACACCTGCCCCTGCTCGAAATCGAAGCCGCGGGGCATCACCCCCACCACCTGGTGGCCGACGCCGTCGAGCACCAGCACCGAATGCAGCAGGTCGCCGTGGCCGCTGAACGTCTGCTGCCACAGGCGGTCGCTGACCAGCACCACCGGCGCCGCCCCCGGCTGGTCCTCGCCGGGCAGGAAGCCGCGCCCCGCCGCGGGGCGCACCCCGAGCATGCTGAACAGGTGGGCCGACACCCGCACCGCCTGGAGCTCGCGCGGCTCGCCGCGTCCGGTCAGGGTGGCGAAGGAGGGGGCGAAGGCGGCGATCTCGGTGAAGGCGGTGCTCTGGGCCTGCCAGTCGAGCAGGTTGGGGGCCGACACCGGGGAGCGCTCGATCCCCTGCTCGGGGCGCGCCTGCCAGAGGCGGACCAGGCGGTCGGCTCGGGTATAGGGAAGCGGGCGCAGCAGCACGCCGTAGACCAGGCTGAAGATGGTGCTGTTGACGCCGATGCCGAGCGCGAGCGTGACCAGCACCACCAGGGTGAACCCCGGACGGCGCGCCAGGGCGCGCGCCGCGAAGCGGAGGTCCTGCAGCAGGGTCTGCATGGCCGCTGGCAACGCCCGGGTCATGCCGGCATCTTGAACTCCGCGGCGGGGAGCGGCACGTTCACCTCGATCTTCTCCCAGGTGATCTCCTGCTTGAGGCCCGGCAGCTCCGTCACCTCGTGGAACGGCATCACCACCCCGTCGACGGTGCGGAAATCGGAATAGGTGGTCTCGGCCTCGTAGGGCTCACGGGCCTGCACGATGTCCACCGTCTTCACCAGCCGGAACGACTTGGCATCGATCAGGTAATAGCTGACCAGCCCGTCGCTGTACGACACCTTGAGGCGGTAGGCGTCGGCGCCGCCGACCTTCTCCTTGCCGACGACCAGCACCTGCTCGCCCTTGGCGGCGGGATCGACCAGCGGCCCCTCGATCGCCACGCGGTGCAGGAAGCGCCGCGAATGCAGGTTGTCCATCTGGCGCGGCCTGGGGATGTCGCGGCCCGGATCGACCTCCCACACCGTCTCGCCGTCCACCGCCTGGATCACCGTCTGGCCGCCGGTCACCAGCCGCCGCAGGTACCTGCCGCCGGCCCGCTCCTTGTCGATGGTGATCGGCGCGTTGTTGATGTCGCGGAAGTTGCTCATCCTGCCGGTCATGTGCAGCGTCTTCTGGGCGAGCAGCCTCTCCTTGCCGCCGGCCGCCGCCGCATAGCGGGCCAGCACCTGGTCGGCGGTCAGGTCGGACGGCGACGCGGCGGGCGCCGGGGCGGCGGCGGACGCGGCGGCCCCCTGCTGGCCGCAGGCGATCAGGCAGCAGGCAAGGATGACGACGGAAAGCGCACATCGCAGCATGCGTTGTTCTCCTCGCGGTCGGGCGTGGAGAGAGCCGCCGGAAAGCGGCGGATGTCACTCCGCGCTGGTAAAGAGCTCCGCCATCGCGACCAGGATCTGGCGCGGGCCGGTGAACGGCTCGCGCCCGTGCGAGGCGAGGAAGTTGTCGAGCATCAGGACGTCGCCACGCTGCCAGTCGAAGCGCACGGCGACCTCGTCGTAGATCCCCCTGATCTCATCGAGCACCGACGCCTCGATCGGCGTCCCGTCGCCGTAGAAGGCGTTGCGCGGCAGCTCGTCGTCGCGGAACTCGGCCAGCAGCGCCCCCCGCACCGCCGGCTCGAGGTTCGACACGTGAAACATGTGGGCGTGGTTGAACCAGATGGTGTCACCGGTGCGCGGGTGCACCACCGTCGCCGGCCGGATGGTGCGCGTACGCAGCCGGTCCGCCCCTTTCCATTCGCAGCTCATGCGCGCCTGCCGGCAGTACTCCTCGACCTGCGCCCGGTCGGTGGTCTGAAAGGCCTCCTGCCAGGTGAGGTCGACGCCCTCGCCATAGTTGCGCACCAGCATCAGCTTCTTGTCGCTGAAGCGGCGGCGCACGGCGGGGTCGATGCGCGACAGCACCCGGCGGTCGTCGGCCACCGGCGTGCGCCCCCCGGCGGCCGGCGGCTCGGCGCAGTAGAACCAGATCTTTGCCGGCCAGTTGTGGGAGTACGACATCTCGTGATGCATGGGGATCGACTGATCGGCCGGGAACTCGGTCGAGGTGTAGACGCTGCCCGCCACCTCGCGGCGCGGCGCCGCGCGCTCCTTGTAGTCGAGGAGCTGGCCGCTGACCGCGCGCGCGAGATCGCGGAACGGCTCGAGCCCCTGCACCGGGAAGCCGCGGAAGAGCAGGCCGCCGTGCGCCAGCAGCAGGCGGTCGAGAAGCTCGCGCTGCGCCCCGGCCCAGCTCGCCAGGTTGACCCCGTCGAGGGCGGGCTCGACGAGCAGCAGGAAGCCGTCGTCGCCGGAGAGCGGCCGGGTGCGGACCAGGCTCTCGGTGGAGACCGGGATCGCCCGGCGCCGGCCGACCGGAAAGGCGGCGGGGGCGTCGCCGGCGGAGTTCGCGCCATCCGTCTTCATGTCCATGCCCTCATGCTCCATACGGCTCGTGACCGCCGCGGCGTCTAGCCGCGGCGGGATGCAGCTGCCCGCCCGGATCACCGGCCGGCGGGAGGCGCCGCCTGCACCTGGTCCCAGGCGAGCGGCTCCGCCATCCCCACCACCACCTTCCTCGCGCCCTGGTAGGACTCCCTGCCGTGCGCGGTGAGCATGTTGTCGAGCAGCAGCACGTCCCCCTGGCGCCAGGGGAAGGTCACGGTCTCCGCGGCGTAGGCGGCGCGCAGCTCGTCCAGCACCTCGGGCTCGATGGCGGAGCCGTCGCCGTAGTAGGTGTTGTTCGGCAGGTCCGCTTCGGCGAACTCGGCGAGCATGGCGTCGCGCACCGCCGGCACCAGGGTCGAGACGTGGAAGAAGGTGAGATGATTGAACCAGGTGCGCTCGCCGGTGAGCGGATGATCGGCCGCCACCGGCCGCACCTGGCGGGTGCGCAGCCGGCCGCCTTCCCGCCACTCGGCGCTGATCTGGTGGCGCGCGCAGTACTCCTCGACGGCCTGGCGGTCGGCGGTGCGGAAGGTCTCCTGCCAGGAGAGACCCAGCCCGTCGCCGAAGTTGCGCACGTAGGTGTAGCCCAGGCGCTCGAACTTCTCGCGCAGCGCAACCGGCAGCCGGCCGTAGACGCGCCGGCAGTCGGCCACCGGCGTCGCCCCTCCCTGGTCGGCCGCGAGCAGGCAGCAGAAGGCGATCAGGCGCGGAAAGACCCGGTTGTAGGACTGCTCGTTGTGCAGGAAGATCGGCAGCTCGGGCGGATAGTCGGTCGAGGTGTAGATCCGGCCGCTCACCTGGCTGCGCGGCGAGGAGCGCTCGGTGTATTCGAGCGGTCCCGACGAGATCTCGCCGAGCAGGCGCTGGAGCTGCTCGGCCGAGGCGACGTTGAAGCCGCGGCAGAGGATCCCGCCGTGGCGGGAGAGCAGCTCGGTGAAGGTGGCACGGTTGCCGGCGGCGTAGGCTGCCAGGTCGAGGTCCGGCAGGTTCGGCTCGAGCACCAGCGGCAGCCCCGGCTGATCGCCGAGGTACGACTGCCGGACCAGTTCCTGTGAGGAGAGCTTGATCGCCCGACGTTGATTTGAGCCGAATCCCGGGAAAGTCATATCCAGCCCATGTCCAGACACCAACCTGCTGAGATTAGCATACCCGGGCCAGCGCTCACTGTCGACACGATTGCAAGTGAACATGCGGCGGCCGCTGAATAGCGGATGGAGGTATGACGGCGGCGCGCCGCCGCCCTGCCCGGCATCAGGACGTGGGCGGCGCGAGATGGAGGAGGCGCACCAGCTTCTCCAGCTCGGGGAAACGGATGTCGCCGCGCAGGCGCAGGCGCCCCTCCTCGGCCGCCTTGAACGGGTGCAGCCCACCGCGAGCGATCGCGAAGAGGTCAGCCGCCGACACCTCGACGTTGCAGACCGCCGACGAGCGGCCGGCGGCGACCTGGCCGCGCCGCGGGTCGACCACCCAGGCGCCGCCGGCGGTGCCGCCGACCATGAACTGGTAGAGGGTGCTGAACGAGGCGCACAGCCCCGGCTCCCTGCGCATGCGCCCGGGCAGGTGGGTCTCGAAGAACCACTGCACGTCGTGGACCGAGGCCGGCGCCGAC
>JASLEW010000022.1 GCA_030150965.1 Thermoanaerobaculia bacterium
GCCACGGCCCCCGAGAACACCCACGGGTGGCCGTCGCGCACCGCCTGGTCGCGCCCGGGCAGCAGATGGACGTCGGCGATCGCCGGTGCCGCCGAGGCCGCCTCCAACGGCCGCGGCCTCGGCGGCAACGGCGATCGCCGACGTCCATCTGCTGCCCGGGCGCGACAAGGCGGTGCGCGACGGCCACCCGTGGGTGTTCTCGGGGGCCGTGGCGCGGGTGGACGGCCCGGCGGCGGCTCCCCTGGCCCGGGTGCTCGACGCCGCCGGGCAGGTGCTGGGCCTCGGCTTCCTGAGCCCGCGCTCGCAGATCCGGGTGCGGATGCTCGGCGGCGGCGCCCCGGGCCGGGAGCTCTTCGCCGCGCGTCTCGCCGGCGCCCTGGCGCTGCGGCAGGCGGTGCTGCCCGCGGACACCACCGGCTACCGGTTGGTCAATGCCGAGGGCGACGGCCTGCCGGGCTGGACCGTCGACCGCTTCGGCGAGGTGCTGGTCAGCCAGGTGACCGTGGCCGGCCTGGAGGCGCTGCGGGGGGAGGCCTACGCCGCTCTCGCCGAGGCGGTGCCGGGATGCGCCATCGTCCAGCTCGACGACCTGCCGGCCCGCCACGCCGAGGGGCTGCCCGCGGGCGGCGGCCGGCGCGAGGCGATCGCCGGGGAGGTGCCGGCGGAGGCGGCCTTCCTCGAATCGGGCCTGCGCTTCACCGCCGACCTGGCGGGCGGCCAGAAGACCGGCTTCTACTGCGATCAGCGGGAGAACCGGCGCCTGGTCGAGCGTCTGGCCGGCGGCCGCCGGGTGCTGGACCTCTTCGCCCATGCGGGCGCCTTCGGCCTCTATGCCCTGCGCGGCGGCGCGCGGCGGGTCACGCACGTCGAATCCGCCGCCCGCTCGCTCGCCCAGGGGCAGCGTCAGCTCGCCGCCAACGGGCTCGACCCCGGCCGTGCCGAATGGGTGAAGGCCAACGTCTGGGAGGACCTGCGGCAACGCTCTGAGCGCTACGACCTGGTGGTCTGCGATCCGCCGCCCCTGGCCCGCAAGCGCGGCGACCTGCATGCCGCGGCCCGCGCCTACAAGGACCTCAACCGCCTCGCCTTCTCCCGCCTGGCCCCCGGCGGCTTCCTGCTCACCTTCAGCTGCAGCGGGGCGGTGGACGCCAAGCTCTTCCGCCAGATCCTCTTCGCCGCCGCCGTCGAGGCCGGCGCGGGGGTGTCCCTGCTGGCGCAGCTGGGCGCCGCGCCCGACCATCCGATCGCCATCACCCACCCCCAGGGCGAGTACCTGAAGGGGTGGCTGGCGGTGGTGCGGGACGGCCCCTGAGCCGCTGCCGCCTCCGGGGTGGCTCGGGTGGCTCGGGTGGTGGCTCGGTTCGCCTCCCTCTCCGGCGCGGGGAGGGCCCGGAGGCGTGAGCCTGCCGAGAGAGCGTTCTGGGCTCGCACCTCCTGCTCGCGCCTGCGAGGGCGCAAACCGAGCCCCCACCCGGCGTCAGTGCTCCCGCGGAACCGCTGCCCCGGCGTCCCCGGGATCCATCTCGTTGACAGCGGCTTTGAGGGTTTGCTAGCGTTGTCGCCCCTGGACGCCCAAGCTGCCCGGGGGAAGCAGGCCCGTAGCTCAGCTGGTTAGAGCGCTACGTTGACATCGTAGAGGTCAGCGGTTCAAGTCCGCTCGGGCCTACCAAGAACGAGCCTTACGGCCGGACAACGACTGAGTCGGACGACGACAAGAGAAGCTCTGCAAGACTCTGCATTCCCTTCCGTTCTGCGACGGCCCGCGACGCCCCATCCGGCGGCGCCGCCGGCTTGCGCCGTGCAGGATCGGTTCGTGCTCGGTTGCGACGACAGGCGCTTAGCTCAGTTGGTTAGAGCGCTACCTTCACACGGTAGAGGTCAGCGGTTCGAGCCCGCTAGCGCCTACCACACCCCCTGCGCGTGATCCTCTCCCTGACGGGCCGCGGCCCATACTCCACCCGTGTCTCTTGAGCGCCCGTTGACGGCGGGCGCGGGAGCCGTGTGATGGCGACGGCGACCGAGGCCCTGCGCCTCACCCTGCCGGACGGCTCCGTCCGCGAGGCGGCGGTGGGGGTCACGCCGCAGGAGGTGGCGGCGGCGATCGGTCCGCGCCTGGCCCGCGATGCCGTGGGCGCCGAGCTGGACGGCCGGCCGATCGATCTGCGTCAGCCCCTCTCCCACGGCGGCCAGTTCCGCATCTTCACCGCCAAGAGCCCGGAGGCCGGCGAGTTCCTGCGTCACAGCGCCGAGCACGTGCTGGCGGACGCGGTGCAGCGCCTCTGGCCAGGGACCGAGATCGACGTCGGGCGCAAGGACCACAGCGAGAAGTTCCAGTACGACTTCCGCTTCCCGCGCCCGTTCACCGCCGAGGACCTGGCGGCGATCGAGGACAAGATGCGCCAGATCATCGCCGAGGGCCACGCGGTGGAGCGCAGCGAGGTGAGCCGCGAGCGGGCGGCGGCGCTGTTCCGCGAGCGGGGAGAGAGCCTCAAGCTGGAACGGCTCAAGGAGATCCCCGAGGGCGAGCCGATCACGCTCTTCCGCCACGGCGAGTTCGTCGATCTCTGCCGCGGTCCGCACGCCCAGCGCATCTCGCAGATCGGCGCGGTCAAGCTGCTCGAGTCGTCGGCCTCCTTCTTCAAGGGGGACGAGAGGGGGGAGCGGCTGCAGCGCATCTACGGCACCGCCTTCGCCACCCCGGCCGAGCTCGACGCCTACCAGGCGCGGCAGGAAGAGGCCCGGGCGCGCGACCACCGGCGTATCGGCCAGGAGCTGGACCTGTTCAGCTTCAGCCCGCTGGCGCCGGCCTCGCCGTTCCTGCACCCCAAGGGGGCGGTGATCTACAACGGCCTCATGGACTACGTGCGCGAGGTGAACGCCCGCTACGGCTACGGCGAGGTGATCACGCCGCAGATCCTCGACGTCGAGCTGTGGCGGACCTCCGGCCACCTGGCGAACTACGCCGAGGCCATGTTCTTCACCGACCTGGACGACAAGCAGTTCGCCGTCAAGCCGATGAACTGCCCGACCCACTGCCTGATCTTCGACACCCGGCGGCGCTCGTACCGCGACCTGCCGGTGCGCTACGCCGACTTCGGGCGGCTGCACCGCTACGAGCGCAGCGGCGTCACCAACGGCATGCTGCGGGTGCGCAGCTTCTCGCAGGACGACGCGCACGTCTTCATGACCGAGCAGCAGATCGAGGGCGAGGTGCTGGCCGCGGTGGAGGCGATCACCGGCATCTACCGCACCCTGGGCTTCACCGAGGTGGACATCGAGCTCTCGACCCGGCCGGCGAAGTCCATCGGCACCGCCGAGACCTGGCAGCACGCCGAGGCGGCGCTGGCCGAGGCGCTCGGCAGGGCCGGGTTCGCCTACAAGGTGAATCCCGGCGACGGCGCGTTCTACGGCCCGAAGATCGACTTCCACGTCCACGACGCGCTCGGCCGCACCTGGCAGCTCGGCACCGTGCAGCTCGACTACCAGATGCCCGAGCGCTTCGGCCTGACCTACGTCGGCGCCGACGGCGCCGAGCACCGGCCGGTGATGATCCACCGCGCCATGCTCGGCTCGATCGAGCGCTTCACCGCCATCCTGCTCGAGCAGACGGCGGGGGCCCTGCCGCTGTGGCTGGCGCCGGTGCAGGCGGTGGTGCTGCCGGTCTCGGAGCGCTTTGCCGCCTACGGCGAGGAGGTCCGGGGGCGGCTGGCCTCGACCGGGCTGCGGGTCGAGCTGGATCAGCGCAACGAGAAGCTGGGGTACCGCATCCGGGAGGCGCAGGTGCAGAAGGTGCCCTACATGCTGGTGGTCGGCGCCCGCGAGCAGGAGGCCGGCGCGGTGGCGGTGCGGCGCCGCGGCGGCGAGGACCTGGGCGCCATGGCGGTCGCCGACTTCACGGCGCGGGTGGGCGATCTGGTGGCCCGGCGCAGCCTGGAGATCTGACGGCCGGTTCGGCGTCTTCCATGCACAGGAGCCCTGCGCCACCGAGGCGCAGGGATTGAAACCAATCTGCGGGCCGCTGGGCCCGCCGCTCTCAAGGGGGTGAGCTGAGTATCGATAAGACGACGCGGATCAACGAGCGGATCAGGGTTCGCGAGGTGCGGCTGGTGGATGCCGACGGCTCGCAGGCGGGCATCGTGCCGGTGGAGGAGGCGTTGCGCCGCGCCCAGGAGCAGGCACTCGACCTGGTCGAGGTGGCGCCGACCGCCAAGCCGCCGGTCTGCCGCATCATGGATTTCGGCAAGTTCCTCTACCAGCAGAAGAAGAAGGCCCATGAGTCGAAGCGCAAGCAGAAGATCATCCACATCAAAGAGGTCAAGTTCCGGCCCAACATCGACGAGCACGACTACGACTTCAAGCTGAAGAACGTGGTGCGCTTCCTGGGCGACGGCGACAAGGTCAAGGCCACGGTGCAGTTCCGCGGCCGCGAGATGGCGCGCACGGACCTCGGCCACAAGCTGCTGCGGCGGGTGGCGGAAGACGTGGGCGAGCACGGGATGCTAGAATCCACGCCCGAAATGGCGGGCAACCGGATGCACGTCATCTTCGGACCGCCCCGCCAGGCGATCAAGAAGCCCGGCGCCATGGAGCAGTAGCAGCAGCAGCAGTAGCTGGCGCCGGGCGCCAGGCGCCAGGCGCCGGGCTCCAAGGATGGTGGGGATGGGACCGATCGCCCGGCGCCTCGGGGCGGCAGCAGCCGTCAACCCCTGGCTCCCCCGGCTCGAGGCTCGGGTGGGCTGCTTTTTGTTTCCTGCGGCTTTCCCGCAAAGGAGATGAGCGTGCCGAAGCAGAAGACGCACAAGGGAGCCGCCAAGCGCTTCAAGGTCACGGGCACGGGCAAGGTGATCCGCCACCAGGCGATGCACAGCCACATCCTGACCAAGAAGACGACCAAGCGGAAGCGCAACCTGCGCAAGTCGGTCGAAGTGCCAACGGCGTTTGCAGGCATCGTCAAGGAGCTGCTGCACGGCTAGGGGCCCGCCCGCCCCGCCGCTCCCGGCAACGCCGGGACCCCGGCTCCAGACGTCATCGCCCGCCGCGCCCCATGCACCCAGGGGCCCATGGACCCAGGGGCCCCTGGGCCGGGTACGGCGGCGGGCCAATCACCAGCGGCACCGGAGGGACGGACCTGCCCCCCGGACGCCCGGGCTCGCGATCGGCGAGCCATGACCGCCGCGGCTGCTGAGCAGGAAGCCGCCGGCAGAAACGAGGTTCGAAGATGGCTCGTGTCAAGCGAGGTACCAAGAGGACCGATCGCCGCAAGAAGATCCTTGATCGCGCCAAGGGCTACTACGGCACCCATTCCAAGAGCCACCGCATGGCCAAGCAGGCGGTGGACAAGGCCCTTTCCTATGCCTACCGCGACCGCCGCCAGCGCAAGCGCCAGCTGCGCGCCCTGTGGATCGTCCGCATCAACGCGGCGGCGCGCCTGCACGGCCTCTCCTACAGCCGCCTGATCGCCGGCCTCAAGGCCGCGGGATCGCTGCTCGACCGCAAGGTGCTGGCCGACCTGGCGGTGCGCGACGCGGCGGCGTTTGCCGGCCTGGCGCAGGCGGCGCACGCTGCCCTGGGCGCTGACGGCGGGGGGAGCCCGGCGGCCGGCGCGCCG
>JASLEW010000029.1 GCA_030150965.1 Thermoanaerobaculia bacterium
CGGCGGGCGGCGCCCCGTCCGCCGCGCCCAGCCCGGCCCGTACGAACTGACGTCCGAGGGAGAGCCAAGCCATGAGCACCGATCTGGAGGTCGGCCTGTACGTCTTCATGCTCGCCACGTTCGTCGGGCTGGAGGTCATCAAGCGGGTGTCGCCGCTGCTGCACACGCCGCTGATGTCGCTCACCAACGCCATCTCGGCGATCGCGGTGGTGGGCGCCATCCTGATCACCGGCGCGCGCGGCGCCACCACCCTCTCCCGCGTCCTCGGCTTCATCGCGGTGACCGCGTCCACCACCAACATCGTCAGCGGCTTCCTCATCACCGACCGCATGCTCAAGATGTTCCGCAAGCGCCAGGAGGTGAAGCGGTGAGCGTGTCGCTGCTGTCGCTCGCCTACATCGTCGCCGCGGCGCTGTTCATCCTGTCGCTCAAGTGGCTGAGCAGCCCGGCCACCGCGCGGCGCGGCGTGCAGGTGGGCGAGCTGGGGATGCTGCTCGCCGTCGTCGGCACGCTGCTGCGCCACGAGGTGGTGGACTACCAGTGGATCCTCATCGCCCTCTTCCTCGGCACGGCGATCGGCATCCCCCTCGCCTACCTGATGCCGATGACCGCGGTGCCGCAGCGGACGGCGCTGTCGCACGCCTGCGGCGCGCTGGCGGCGGCCCTGGTCGGCACCGCCGAGTACTACCGCGAGACGCCGCACGGCTTCGCCATGGCGGCGCTGGTGCTGGAGGTGCTGCTCGGCTCGCTCACCTTCACCGGCAGCCTGATGGCCGCCGGCAAGCTCCAGGAGATCCTGCCGACGCGGCCGATCACCTACCGCAACCAGAACCTGGTGAACCTGACCATCCTCGGCCTCGCCGTCGCCTGCGGCGTCGCCCTGGTGGCGTCGCCGGGGACGGCCTGGCTCTTCCCGGCCCTCATCGGCCTGTCCCTCGTCTTCGGCGTGCTGCTCATCGTGCCGATCGGCGGCGCCGACATGCCGACCGTCATCTCGCTGCTCAACTCCTACGCCGGCATGTCGGCGGTCGCCATGGGGTTCGTCCTCGACAACAAGCTGCTGATGATCGCCGGCGCCCTGGACGGCTCCTCGGGCTTCATCCTGTCGATCATCATGTGCCGGGCGATGAACCGCTCCTTCACCAACGTGCTGTTCGGCGCCTTCGGCCAGGTGCAGGCCGGCGCCGCCGCCGCCGCCGCCGAGCGCACGGCGCGCAGCGCCACCCCGGAGGAAGCGGCGGCGATCCTGGAGGCGGCGCGGCTGGTCTTCGTCGTCCCAGGCTACGGCATGGCGGTGGCCCAGGCCCAGCACAAGGTGCGCGAGCTGTACGACGCCCTCTCCCGGCGCGGCGTCGACGTCCGCTTCGCCATCCACCCGGTGGCCGGCCGCATGCCGGGCCACATGAACGTGCTGCTGGCCGAGGCCGACATCCCCTACGACAAGCTGGTCGAGATGGAGGACGCCAACTCCGAGCTGCCGCAGGCCGACGTGGCGCTGGTCATCGGCGCCAACGACGTGACCAACCCCGCCGCCCGCGGCGACCGCACCAGCCCCATCTACGGCATGCCGATCATCGACGTGGACAAAGCGCGCACGGTGATGGTCGTCAAGCGCAGCCTGAGCCCGGGGTTCGCCGGCATCGACAACGATCTCTACTACATGGACCAGACCATGATGCTCTTCGGCGATGCCAAGGCGTTCGTCGCCGCCATGGTCAAGGAGCTGCCGGCCGCGGCGGCCTGAGCGGTGGGGAGCGCGCCCCGCCCAGCGGAGCGAGGCGCCGGCCGCCGGACGGCGCAAGCGTCTCTGAAGCAAATCTATGGCACATGAGCATGTCGTGCAAAAGGGTGAATCCCTTCCCGAGACGGCTCACCACCGTTTCCGCCAATGCTAATTGCACATACTCACGCGAAAAGTTGACAGCCCGGTGTCCGCCATCAAGAATACCGACCGCACCAGACGGACTTTGAGTCACTCCCGGCCGCACCCTTTCGACCGGAGCTGCGAGGCCCCCAGCCCCCTGAAGGCGCCCTATGGCACGACAGCGCCACACGGTCATTTTCGTCCCTCACGCCCGCGCGCGGCTGCGGAAATGGCAGGTCAGCAACACCCAGATCGTCCTCGCCGTCACCTCCTTCGCCCTCCTCGCCCTGACCTGCTGCTGGCTGGCCTGGTCTCATTTCAATACGTCGTCGAGCCCGGCGGAGATGAGCCGGCTGCGGGACGAGAACTCCCGCCTCCGCCAGCTCAACCAGGGCTTCGAGACCAGCATCCGCAGCCTCCAGACCAGGCTCACCACCTCCGAGGACCGCACCCGCCAGCTGGCGATCATGGCCGGCCTGGAGAGCCTGGGCGCCGGCGCCGAGGTGGGCGTCGGCGGTCCCCTGGACAGCCCGGCGGCCGGCGACCTCCCGTCGCTCCATAGCCGCGCCGGGCGGGTGAACGGCCTGCTCGACGCCATCGAGGCGAAGCTCGGCGAGCGGGTGCGCTGGATCTCCTCGACCCCGACCATCGCCCCGGTGCGCGGCATTCTCACCAGCGGCTTCGGCACGCGCAGCGATCCGCTGACCCACGGCCCCGGCCTCCACCAGGGGGTGGACATCGCCGCCGCCGCCGGCCAGCCGGTGATGGCCGCCGCCGACGGCCTGGTGATGCTCGCCGGCGCGACCGGCGGCTACGGCGAGGCGGTCTACCTGGCGCACGGCTTCGGCGTGAGCACCCGCTACGGCCACCTCTCCGAGATCGACGTGAAGCCGGGGCAGCGGGTCCACCGCGGCGACCGCATCGGCCGCGTCGGCAGCACCGGCCGCTCGACCGGCGCCCACCTCCACTACGAGGTCCGCCTCGACGGCAACGCCGTCAACCCGCTCGCCTACATCCTCGATGGCGCCAGCGGCCCGTCGTAGCCCCCGGGTACCTCCCCGGCCCACCGGAATCTTTCTGCTAAACTTGCCGTTGTAAATGCTTGCCGCGGCGTTCCTGCCCGCGCCCCTCCCCGTGCCGCACCCAGCAGTGAACGTTGAGATGAGAGCGCGATGATCAACAAGCTCCTGACCACGATCTTCGGCAGCCAGCACGAGCGCGACGTCAAGAAGATGCGCCCGCTGGTGGCGGCCATCAACGAGGCCGAGCCGGAGGTCAAGGCGCTCACCGACGAGCAGCTGCGCGGCAAGACCGCCGAGCTGCGCGCGCGCCTCGCCGCCGGCGAGACCCTCGACGACCTCCTGGTGCCCGCCTTCGCCGTGGCGCGCGAGGCGGCCTGGCGCACCGTCCGCATGCGCCCCTTCGACGTCCAGCTGATGGGCGGGATCGTCCTGCACCGCGGCCGCATCTCGGAGATGAAGACCGGCGAGGGCAAGACCCTCATGGCCACCCTGCCGGTCTACCTCAACGCCCTGGAGGGCAAGGGCGTCCACGTGGTGACCGTCAACGACTACCTGGCCCGCCGCGACGCCGAGTGGATGGGGCGGATCTACCGCTTCCTCGGCCTCTCGGTCGGCGTCATCCAGCACGACCTCTCCGACGGCGAGCGCCAGGCGGCCTATGGCTCCGACGTCACCTACGGCACCAACAACGAGCTGGGCTTCGACTACCTGCGCGACAACATGAAGTTCGACCTGGAGTCGATGGTGCAGCGCGGCCACCACTTCGCCATCGTCGACGAGGTGGACTCGATCCTCATCGACGAGGCGCGCACCCCGCTCATCATCTCCGGCCCGTCCGAGGAATCGGTCGACAAGTACTACCGCATCGACCGCATCATCCCCCGCCTCGTCCGCGGCGAGGAGATCGACGAGGGCGACGGCCAGAAGAGCACCACCGGCGATTTCCTGGTGGACGAGAAGGGGCACGCGGTCAGCCTGACCGACGAGGGCGTCGAGAAGGCCGAGCGCCTGCTCGGCGTGCGCAACCTCTACGATCCGGAGAACATGGAGACCCTGCACGGGGTCAACCAGGCGCTGCGCGCCCATCACCTGTACAAGCGCGACGTGGAATACCTGATCCGCGACGGCAAGGTGGTGATCGTCGACGAGTTCACCGGCCGCATGATGCCCGGCCGGCGCTGGTCCGACGGCCTGCACCAGGCGGTGGAGGCCAAGGAGGGGGTGCGCATCGAGCGCGAGAACCAGACCCTCGCCACCATCACCTTCCAGAACTACTTCCGCATGTACAAGAAGCTGGCGGGCATGACCGGCACCGCCGACACCGAGGCCGCCGAGTTCGGCCAGATCTACGGCCTGGACGTCACCGTCATCCCCACCAACCGGCCGATGATCCGCGAGGACCGCGCCGACCTCGTCTACCGCACCGCGGACGAGAAGTGGGACGCGGTGGTGCAGGAGATCCGCGACTGCCACGAGCGCGGCCAGCCGGTGCTGGTGGGCACGGTGTCGATCGAGAAGAGCGAGATGCTGTCGAAGCTCCTCAACCGGCCGCCGCGCGTGCCGCACGTCGTGCTCAACGCCAAGTACCACGAGCGCGAGGCGTCGATCGTCGCCCAGGCCGGCCGCAAGGGGGCGGTGACCATCGCCACCAACATGGCCGGCCGCGGCACCGACATCGTCCTCGGCGGCAACCCCGAGGGGCTGGCGCGCGCCGAGGCCGACGCCGAGAAGGAGCCGGAGGCCCACCAGGCGGCGCTGGCGCGCTACCAGGAGGTCTGCGCCGGCGAGCGCGACGAGGTGCTCGCCGCCGGCGGCCTGCACATCCTGGGCACCGAGCGCCACGAGTCGCGGCGCATCGACAACCAGCTGCGCGGCCGTTCCGGCCGCCAGGGCGACGCCGGCTCGTCGCGCTTCTACCTGTCGCTCGAAGACGACCTGATGCGCATCTTCGGCTCCGACCGCATCAAGGGGCTGATGGGGCGGCTCGGCATGACCGACGGCGAGCCGATCGAGCACTCGCTGGTGACGCGCTCGATCGAACGGGCGCAGAAGCAGGTCGAGGGGCGCAACTTCGAAGCCAGAAAGCACCTCCTCGAGTACGACGACGTGATGAACAAGCAGCGCGAGGCGATCTACCAGCTGCGCCGCGACATCCTCGAGGGGCGCGAGGGGCGCGACTACGTGCTGGAGCTGGCGCACGGCATCGTCGACTCGCTGATCGACCTCCACTGTCCGGAGAAGACCGACCCGCCGGAGTGGGACCTCTCCGGGCTGCGCACCCAGTTCCAGTCCTTCTTCAACATCTCCCCCGCCGACCTGACCGTCAACCTCGAGGAGCTGGGGATCGACGGCATGCGCGAGGAGCTGGTGCGGGCGGTCGACGCGCGCTACCACGAGCGCGAGTCGCGTCACCCCGAGCCGGTGATGCGCGCCTTCGAGCGCGCCATCATGCTGCACGCGGTGGACGTGTCGTGGAAGGACCATCTGCTGGCGCTCGACCACCTGCGCGACGGCATCGGCCTGCGCGGCTACGGCCAGCGCGATCCGCTGCAGGAGTACAAGAAGGAGAGCTTCGACCTGTTCCAGGCGATGAAGGACCGGGTCGAGGACGACATGATCCAGAAGCTCTTCCGCTACGAGCCGATGACCGAGGAGCAGATCCTCGAGCAGCGGCGGCGGCAGGAGCGGGCGGCACCGCGCATCGAGCTGTCGGCGCCGCCCAAGGTCGAGGGCGGCGGCGGCAGCGCTCCCCGGGTGGCGCACAAGGACGGCAAGGTCGGGCGCAACGACCCCTGTCCCTGCGGCTCGGGGAAGAAGTACAAGAAGTGCCACGGGGCCGCGGTCACCGTGGGTTGAGCTCCCCGGAGCGGCGCTGGGCCGCTCCTATTGAAAAGGCGGCCGCCAGGCCGCTCCTGCTGCACAAGCGGCCGGTAGGCCGCTCTTTCCGTAGGAGGGAGAGAGCTCGTCATGGCGGCGGAGATTGGCCACATCGGTTTGATGGAAGAGATCGTCCAGGGCACGGAGCCGGCCACCGTCCACGAGCCGGCGCCGGGTCCGGCCGGCCGGGAGAGCGCGCCGCGCCTGGCGCTGACCTTCGACGACGTGTCGCTCGTCCCCGGCCTCTCCGAGGTGCATCCCAGCCAGGTGGATCTGCGCACCCGCGTCTGCCGCGGCATCCCGACCAACATCCCCATCCTCTCCGCCGCCATGGACACCGTCACCGAGTCGCGCCTGGCGATCGCCGTGGCGCAGGAGGGCGGCATCGGCATCGTGCACAAGAACCTGCCGATCGACACCCAGGCCGACGAGGTGGACAAGGTGAAGCGCAGCGAGGCCGGGATGATCGTCGATCCGGTCACCATGCGCCCCGACCAGAGCATCCGCGAGGCGCTGGCGATGATGGCGCGCTACAAGATCTCGGGCGTGCCGGTGACCGACGCCGACGGCCACCTGGTCGGCATCCTCACCAACCGCGACCTGCGCTTCGAGGCCGACCTCGACCGGCGGATCGGCGAGCTGATGACCAAGGAGCAGCTGATCACCGTGCCCGAGGGGACGACCCTCGAGCAGGCCAAGCAGCTGCTGCACCGCCACCGCATCGAGAAGGTCCTGGTGGTGGACCGCGACGGCAACCTGAAGGGCCTCATCACCGTCAAGGACATCCAGAAGATGATGCAGTACCCCAGCGCCTGCAAGGACGAGCTGGGCCGCCTGCGGGTGGGCGCCGCGGTCGGCGCCTCGGGCGACTACCTGGAGCGCGCCGCCGCCCTGGTGCGCGCCAAGGTGGACATCCTGGTGCTCGATTCCTCGCACGCTCACAGCCGCGGCGTGCTCGACGCCACCGCCGCGCTGCGGGAGCGCTTCCCCGAGGTCGGGCTGGTGGTGGGCAACGTCGCCACGGCGGAGGGGACGCTGGCGCTCATCGAGCGCGGCGTCGACGCGGTCAAGGTGGGCATCGGCCCGGGCAGCATCTGCACCACCCGCGTGGTGACCGGCGCCGGCGTGCCGCAGATCACCGCCGTCCTCGACTGCGCGCGCGCCGCCACCCCCCTGGGCATCCCGGTGATCGCCGACGGCGGCATCAAGTTCTCCGGCGACGTCACCAAGGCGCTCGCCGCCGGCGCCTCGACGGTGATGATCGGGTCGCTGTTCGCCGGCTCCGAGGAGAGCCCGGGCGAGACCATCCTCTACCAGGGACGCACCTTCAAGGCCTACCGCGGCATGGGGTCGCTGTCGGCGATGGCGCGCGGCAGCGCCGAGCGCTACTTCCAGGGGGACAGCGGCCTGAGCCTGTCGAAGCTGGTGCCGGAGGGGATCGAGGGGATGGTCCCCTACAAGGGCTCGGTCCACCAGATGCTGCCGCAGCTGACCGGCGGCCTGTCCTCGGGCATGGGGCTCGCCGGCTGCGCCAGCATCGACGAGCTGCGCACCAAGGCGCGGTTCGTGCGCATCTCCGCCGCCGGCCTGCGCGAGAGCCACGCCCACGACGTGGTGATCACCAAGGAAGCCCCCAACTACTGGGTCGAGCGCTAGGGGGGCCCCTCCAGCCCCCTCGGGCCACCAGGCTCCCCTTCCCGGCGTTCCGACGCCTTCCGCACTGGTGCGGTAGCACCGCGTCACAGCGCTGCCAAAGGAGAGATCCATGGCGACGCGAGCCCACGGGTGCGCGTGGCGCCGGCGCGGCGTGACGGGCGGCGTGAGCCCGAGCACCTCCTGGCCCGAACCGACGGCGGCGTCGGCGAGACCTGCGACGGCGGGCGCGCGGCCCGGCGGCGGGCCGCGGCGCGGGATCTCGCCGGAAGCTCACCCGGGCCGCGGCTGAAACCCGGCCGGCGTCGTGGCCGTAGGTCCGGATGAATCTCGCTCCGGCGGACCGCCGGCCCGGGGCCGGGCGATGCGGCCGGGGACGGGACGCGGCCATGGACGGGGGCCGAGGGTCAGGGGACACCGCGGCGCTGCCGGCCGGTGAGAAGGAGAAGCCGCCATGTCGATCGCCAAGGATCTGCGCTACGCCGCCCGGGGCCTCCGGCGCGAGCCGGGTTTCACCGCCGTGGCGGTGCTCACCCTGGGGTTGGTGATCGGCGCCAACACCGCCATCTTCAGCGTCGCCAGCGGCCTGCTGCTGCGCCCGCTGCCGCTGCCCGAGCCCGGCCGGCTGATCGAGGTCTTCCGCCACTTCCCGCAGGGGGAGGCCAACTCGATCTCCGTCCCCATCTTCTTCTTCCTGCGCGACCGCCTGCGGCAGGAGCTGACCGGCGCGGCAGCCTACGAGGCGATCGGCGCCGGCTTCAACCTGGTGGGCGACGGCCTGCCCGAGCGCCTGCGCGGCTCGCACGTCAGCGCCAGCTTCTTCCCCACCGTCGGCGTCGAGCCGCTGCTGGGGCGCAACTTCCTGCCCGAGGAGGACCGGCCGGGGGCGCCCCACGTCGTGGTCCTGAGCCATCGCCTGTGGGCGCGGCGCTTCGGCGCCGACCCGCACGTCCTGGGCCGCGAGCTGAAGCTCAACGGCGAGGCCTACACCGTGGTCGGCGTCATGCCGCCGAGCTTCCGGTTCCCCAGCGTCGCCGAGCTGTGGACGCCGTTCTGCTTCAACCCGGCGAGCATGGAGCTGGCGAGCTACTTCGAGATCCTCGGCCGGCTGCGCCCCGGGGTGACGCTCGCCGCCGTCGACGCCAAGGCGCGGGCGGTGGCGAACGCCTACAAGGCCACCTACCCCGACCAGATGGGGCCGCAGGGCACCTTCGTCGTGCACTCGCTGCAGGACCGCCTCTACGGCCAGGCCCGCGCCGCCCTGGTGGTGCTGATGATCGCCGTCGCCGCGGTGCTGCTCATCGCCTGCGTGAACCTGGCCAACCTGCAGCTGGCGCGGGCGGCATCCCGCCAGCGCGAGATCGCCATCCGCACCGTCCTCGGCGCCGGCAGCGGGCGCATCGTGCGCCAGCTGCTGACCGAGAGCCTGCTGCTCGCGGCGCTGGGGGGCCTGGCGGGGCTGCTGCTCGGCGCGGCGGCGGTCGGCCCGCTGATGCGGTTGAGCCCGATGCAGATCGACCCGCTGGCCAAG
The DNA here is from genome assembly GCA_030150965.1 of Thermoanaerobaculia bacterium. Classification (GTDB taxonomy): domain Bacteria; phylum Acidobacteriota; class Thermoanaerobaculia; order Multivoradales; family UBA5704; genus JASLEW01. The sequence goes on from JASLEW010000029.1 coordinate 8,948, forward strand.
GTCGGCATCGACGGCCGGGTGCTGGCCTTCACCGCCGGCCTGGCGCTCGCCGCGGGCCTGCTCTTCGGCCTGGCGCCGGCGTTCCAGGCGGCGCGCGCCAACCTCGCCGAGCCGCTCAAGGAGGGGTCGAACCGCACCGCCGGCAGCGTCGGCCGCCAGTGGCTGCGCCGCGCGCTGGTGATCTCCGAGGTGGCGCTGGCGCTGGTGCTCATCACCTGCGCCGCCCTGGTGGTGCGCAGCTTCAATCACGCCATGGAGACGGCGGCCGGCTTCGACGTCGAGCACGTGCTGAGCATGAAGCTGTCGCTGCCGCTGCTGCGCTACGGCACCGCCGGCGCCGCCGGGCGGCTGGGCGAGCAGGTGACCGAGCGGCTGGAGGCCCTGCCGGGAGTGCGCGCGGCGGCCTTCATCACCAACATGCCGCTCGAGGGCGGCCCGGACCTGGAGTTCAACGTCCTCGGCCGCAAGCCCGCCGGCGGCGACGACGGCAAGGGCAGCTACGACGCGGACTACCGCGCCGTCACGCCGGACATCTTCAAGGTGCTGAACATCCCGATCGTGCGCGGGCGCGGCTTCACCGCCGCCGACCGCCTGGGGGCGCCGCTCGTGGCGCTGATCAACGAGACCACGGCGCGCATGGCGTTCCCCCACCAGGACCCGATCGGCCAGCGCATCATGGTGGGCGTGCAGGGGAACGGCCAGTCGGAGCTCAACGACCGCGGCCCGCGCACCATCGTCGGCGTGGTGCGCGACATCCGCGAGGACGGCCTCGACCGGCCGGTGCCGGAGATGCTCTACGTGCCCATGGGGCAGATCCCCGACCCGCTGCTCAAGCTCCTGGTCAAGCTGCTGCCGGCGAGCGTCGCGGTGCGCACGGCGGCCGACTCGCCGGCCCTCACGGCGCAGATGAAGAAGGCCATCTGGTCGGTCGATCCCGGCCAGCCGGTGGACGACGTCAAGTCGATGCGCGCGATCCGCGACCAGTCGCTGGGCGCCCGGCGCTTCCTCACCACCCTGCTGAGCCTGCTGGCCCTGCTGGCGCTGGCCCTCTCCGCCGTCGGCATCTACGGCGTCCTCTCCTACCTCGTCCACCAGCGCACCCGCGAGATCGGCGTGCGCCTGGCCCTGGGCGCCTCCACCTCCCAGGTGCTGCGCCTGGTCCTGGGCCAGGGCTTCGGCGCCGTCCTCGCCGGCATCGCGCTCGGCCTGGCGGGCGCCTTCGGCCTCACCCGCCTGCTCACCAGCCTCCTCTACGGCGTGACCGCGCGCGACCCGCTGACCTTCCTCTTCACCCCGGCCTTCCTGGCGGCGGTCGCCCTGCTCGCCAGCTCGATCCCCGCCCACCGCGCCAGCCGCCTCGACCCGCTGGCGGCGCTGCGCGAGGAGTGATGGGAGGCAGGTCCGTCTCAGCTCTCGTCGATGCAGTCCTGGATGTGCGCCAGGTAGATGCGATCGTCTTTCAAATCGTCCTCGCCTCGGCCAGGACGCGGTTCCGGATCGCGGCGGGAATGGCGGCTGCCTCAACCAGATCGACCCGGCGGCCGAGCAGCTCCTGCAGATCGAGCTGCAGCCCCCCGAGATCGATCAGCGTGCGGCCGGGTTCGAGGTCAGCCAGGAAGTCGAAGTCGCTGGACGCATCCGCATCGCCGCGCGCCACCGAGCCGAAGACTCGCAGATTGGCGACGCCGCGGCGGCGCGCCAGGCTGAGGATCTCGGCCCGCCGCTGAAGCATCTGTGCCAGCGTGCACGGTTGCAGCCTGCCGGTGCTCTCTTCTCCCACGCCGGCAATCTTACTCCCACGAAGCGGCGGCCGGCGGGGTGCCGCTCAGCTCGCCGGCGGCTCTTCCGCCCCTGCGGCGCCCGCGGCGGCCTCCGGGGGGCCGGCCGTCAGGTCGGGCTCCTCCGGCGGCGCCAGGTCGAGCGCCCGGGTGCCGCGCAGGATCGGGTGCACGGTGGGGATCTCGGCTCCCGTCGCGGCGCCCAGCTCGCGGAAGCGGCGGGCCTGGGGGAGGACGCGGCTTTCGAGGGACCCGACGACCTGGTTGTAGGCCTCGACGCTCTTGTCGAGGCCGCGGCGCAGGGCGAGGAGATGATCGGTCAGGATGCGCAGGCGGTCGTGCAGCTGGCGGCCGTGCTCGCTGATCTTCTGCGCGTTGACCGCGATCTGCTCCTGGCGCCAGCCGTAGTGGACGGCGCGCAGCAGGGCGATGAGCGTGGTGGGGGTGGCGACGATCACGTTGTGCTCGACGCCGAACTCGATCAGCCGCGGGTCCTGCTCCAGGGCGGCGCTGAAGAAGACCTCGCCGGGCAGGAACAGCACCACGAACTCCGGCGCGCCGTCGAGCTGGCTCCAGTAGCTCTTCTCGGAGAGCTTCACCAGGTGGTTGCGGATCTGGCCGGCGTGGTCGGCGAGCTTGCCGCGCCGGGCGTCGTCGTCCACCAGGTCGAGGGCGTCGAGGTAGGCTTCGAGCGGCGCCTTGGCGTCCACCACCACCACCTTCTTGTTCGGCAGGTGCACCACCATGTCGGGGCGCAGGCGCGCGTCGTCGGTGGCGATGTCGAACTGCGCGGCGAAGTCGCAGTGCTCGACCATTCCCGCCATCTCGACCACCCGCCGCAGCTGGATCTCCCCCCACCGGCCGCGCGTGGCCGGCGTGCGCAGGGCGTTGACCAGGCGGGCGGTCTCGCGCTCCAGCTTGCCCTGCCCCTCGCTCAGCGTGCGCAGGTGGCGGTCCAGGTCCGAGTGCGCGGCGGCGCGCTGCTTGTCGATCTCGTGCAGCCGCTCGTCCACCTTCGACAGCGACTCGCGCAGCGGCTGCACCAGGTCGCCGATCGCCTCCTGGCGCACCCGGAGGTCGCTGCGCGCCCCCTCCTGGAACTCCTTGAGCGACGCCGTCGCCAGGTCGAGGAAGGACTGGTTGTTGCGCTGCAGCGCCTCGGCCGAGAGGGCGCGGAACGCGTCGCCGAGGCGGCTCTTGGCGTCCTCCAGGAGCTGCAGCCGCTCGGCGCCCTGGCGCCGCTCGCCGGCCAGCCCCGCGGCCAGCTCCGCCACCCGCGCCCCCAGCTCCGCCGCCTCGCGCCGGCGCTCGTCCGC
>JASLEW010000031.1 GCA_030150965.1 Thermoanaerobaculia bacterium
CGCGAGGCGCCGCCCGCCGGGGCCTCCGCCTCCACCGCCTGCGCGATCCTGTAGTTGAGCGCTCCCAGGCCCAGGAGCAGGCAGAGCAGGATGACCTTGGTGGCCACCATCGCCCCGTAGGCCGTGCCCAGGATGGCCGACGGCGTGCCGACGTAGAGCACGGCCAGGCCGGTGCCGGCGATCACCAGGGTGGCCACGCCGGCCTGCGCCAGGCGCGAGAAGCGGCCGGCCACCGCCCGCGCCGCGGCGTCGCCGGCGCGCGGCAGGGTGAGCAGCAGGTACGGCAGGCCGCCGATCCACACCGCCGTGGCGGCCTGGTGCAGGGCGGTGAGGGTCACCGGCAGCAGGCGTCCCTCGAGCCGGGCCGCGGAGTGGCTGGTGGCGACCGCCGCGCCGAGCACGCCCAGCCACAGCAGCAGAGCGAGCCTCAGCCGCCGGGAAGCGGCGTGGTCCCTCCCCGGTCCCTCCGGCTCCGCAGCCGCCCGGCCTCCCGCTGGAGCCGCGGCGGCGTGGGGTGCCGGCTCCGGAGAGGGGAGGACCGGCGCCACCTTTGGAGCGTCCGGGGGTGGAGTGGCCGGAGGGAGGAGCGCGGCCTTGGCGCCGGAGGCAGACGCCGGCGGGCGCCAGAGGGCCGCCAGGAGGGTGATGCCCAGGGCCAGGACGCAGGCGGCGGCGCCGGCGAGGAAGAAGTTGGCGCCCGCCACCTCGCCCAGGCTGAGCCCGGCGGTGCCCACGAGGAGAGCGGTGTCGGCGGCCACGTAGCCGGCCGCGGTGACGGCCAGGGCGGCGGCGCTGGCCAGCAGCAGGCGCCGGCAGGCGCGCGCCGCCGCCGCGCCCGCCGCGCCGCGCTCCACCGCCAGCAGAAACACCAGTCCGCCGCCGACGAGCGATTGCAGGGCGAGCGTCAGGCCGCGCAGGACGACCGAGAGGAAGCCGAAGATGTCGAGCAGCTGGAGCATCGGTCGGCTTAAACCGCGGCCGCGGCGGCCGCGGCGGCCGGCGGCGGGGTGCCGGGAGGGAGGCCCCGCATCCCTATTTGACCTGGAACGGGACCTCGCCGCGGGTGATGTGGCCGTCGCCGGCCAGCACCTGCCAGCGCAGGCGGTACGCCCCGGCGGCGAGGCCGGCCGCTCGGGCGGTCAGCGTGTCGGGCGCCTCCTGCGGCGCGAGCTTGAGCGGGCGCACCTGACGGTCCGGCAGCACCAGCTCCAGGTGCGAGCGCGCGCCGTCGATCCGCGAGTTGAAGCGCAGCCGGACGTCCACGTCCGGGCCGCTCACCGTCGATTTGGCGGCCGGCGTGGCCTCGACCAGGATGGCATGGGCGAGGACCGCGGGGGCGGCGCCCAGCAGCAGGGCAAGCGCGAGCGCCAGGCCGGCGGCCAGGCGCCGGGCGACAGCGGCGTGGTTCATCTCTGCTCCTCCTCTGCGGCCCGCCGTCAGGCCGGACGGCCGCGACCGCGGAATGGTAGCAGGCGGCGCCCGCCCGCGCTCCGGCTCCCGCCGCCGGCCGGGCCTTCCACCTGCCGCTCCATTTCATCGCTCGGGGTCGCCGCCCGGCCGGTGGGGACTAGAAGGCTTGGCCCCGGCCGCCCAGCGCCAGCACCCGGCGGGCGCCGGTCGTGAGATCGACCCGCACGAGCTTGCCCTGAGCGTTGACGAAGAGGGGCGCGTTGCCGGTGATGGAGAGGGCGGCACTGGAGAAGAGCAGCGCCGGCCAGACCGGCTCCAGGCACCCGCCGAGGGAGCGGACGGTGCCGCGGTGCAGGTCGAGCACCGCCATGTCGCAGCTTTCGCCTGGCGATTGCTTGGGATGGCCGTAGGTCATCGCCACGAGCTCATCGTGCGAGGCCTGGAGCAGGACGACCCAGGAGGCGGCAGGGAGGCGGCAGGGCCGGGTGTCCGGGACCGGGCCACCGTCGGCGGCGCGCACCACGACCTCGGTGGCCGCCGCGGTATGGACGATCTCGGCCAGCCGGCCGTCGCTCATGTAGACGGCGCGGATCTTCGCTCCCGCCTCGTGCATCTCGCCCACCCGGCTGCCGGTTGCGACCTCGAAGACCTCGGTGCCCTGGCCGCGCTGGGAGAAGACGACATGGCGGAGGTCGGGGCTGACGCTGCGCATGACGCTCGGGTTGGTGAGCGTGCCGAGCTGGCGCGGCTGGAGGTCTGTGGTCAGGTCCATGGCGCGGAAGTACAGCCGCGGGGGAGCGCTCTGTCTGTCCGCCAGGACCCACAGGATCCGGTCCTCGCCGTCGAAGCGGACGGTGACCAGCTCCCCCTGGCCGGACGCATGCTTGGCCAGCACCCGGCCGCTCGCCACGTCGAAGATCGAGACGGTCCCGCCCCGGTCCACGGCGGCCCTCCCGCCGTGCGGGGAGAGCAGCAGGAGGTCGGGGGGCGTGGGCGTGCCGATCAGCGTCCGCACCGGCCGGGCGCCGGCCCGCCCCAGATCCATGCTCACCAGGACCGCGCCCTGCCCCTCGGCCGCGCCCTCGGGCTCGGCCCAGAGGGCGTGGCGGCCGTCGGCGGAGAAGGCCAGCGGCACGAACCACGGCCAGCCGGAGAAGGTGCGCAGGCGGAGCGTGCGGCCGGTGGCAGGCTGCACCAGGAACGATGCCCGATAGGCGAGAGGACCGGGGACGGTGCCGCCGAGCGCCACCCAGTCCTGGTCCGGCCCGTTGGCGAGGGTCCACAGGATCTTCAACTCGCCGAGAGGAACGTCGATGCGCCGCTCGGCGAAGGCGGCGAAGGCGAGCGCCGCGGCGAGCCCGGCCGTCGCC
>JASLEW010000062.1 GCA_030150965.1 Thermoanaerobaculia bacterium
TCCCGGCGCCGGTGGCGCGGCCACCAGCCCAGGCGCCGGCGGCGCGGCCGGCAGCCCTGGTGCGGCCAGCCCGGGCGGCGGTGCGGCCGTGCCGGCCCGCGGCGTGAGATCGACCAGGACGGAGCGCGCGGCCGAGCCCGAGCCGGCGCGCAGCAGCTCGGCCAGGCGCGCGATGGTGTCGGCGCGGAACAGCGCCGCCACCGGCAGCTCCCGGCCGAAGCGCTGGCGTAGGCGCGCGACGAGCCGGATCGCCAGGAGAGAGTGCCCGCCGACGGCGAAGAAGCTGTCGCCGGTGCCGAAATCGTCGCGGCCGAGAAGCTGCCGCCAGATGGCGGCGATCTCCGCTTCGACGGCGTCGGCTGCACCGCCCGCCGCGCTCCGCCCAGGGGCGGGGCCATCGGCCGCGACCGGCGGGGTGGCCTGCGCGGCGCCCTCCACGCCGCCGCCCGTGGCCGACCCACCATCGCTACCGGGCGCCCCATCCGCGGGAGCCGCAGACCCGAGGGCCGGCGCTGCCGGCGCCGCCCCGGTCGCCAGAGCCGCCAGAGCCTGACGGTCGATCTTGCCGAGGGCGGTCAGCGGCACCTCGGCCAGGACGGTGAACGACGCCGGCACCAGGTGCTCGGCGAGGCGCTCGCGCAGGAAGGCCGCGAGGCGGGCGGGCGCCGCGGCGGCGGTCAGGCCCGCCTCGGCGCGCAGGGCGACGAACGCCTGCAGAACCAGCTCGGAGGCGGCGTCGCGGCGGGCGATCACTCCGGCGGTATGGACGGCCGGATGGTGGCGGAGGTGGGTCTCGATCTCCTCCAGCTCGACGCGGAAGCCGCGGATCTTCACCTGATGGTCGGCACGCCCCAGGTACTCGACCACTCCGTCGCGCCGCCGGCGGACCAGGTCGCCGGTGCGGTACATGCGCGCACCGGCCTCGCCCTGCCGGCAGCCCCACGGGTCGGGCAGGAAGCGCAGCGCCGTGAGGTCGGGCTGGCCGAGATAGCCGCGCGCCACCTGCGGTCCGCCGACGAAGAGCTCGCCGGTGAGGCCCGCCGCCACCGGCGCCGCCCAGGGCTGACGCGGATCGAGGACGTGGGCCCGCACTCCGGCCTGCGGCCGGCCGATGGGCACCACCCCGGCGGCTCCGGGCGGCTCGCCCGGCGGCAGCACCTGGGTCAGGACGGCCACCGTGGTCTCGGAGGGGCCGTAGTGGTTGAGCACCGTGCAGGCCGGCGCCAGCGCCCGGATCTGCTCGACGAGCGGCACCGGCAGGGCCTCGCCGCCCACCAGGGCGAAGCGGCCGGGCAGCAGCGCCGCCGGCCGCGGGCCCTCGAGCAGCGCCGCGAGATGGCTCGGGGCGATGTGCAGCAGGTCCATCCGCTGGCCGGCGAAGGCGTCGGCGAAGCGCTCGGGATCGAGCGCGCGCCCGCGCCTGACAAGCTGCAGCACCGCGCCGTGACAGAGGGCGAGGAAGAGCTGGGTCACCGAGGCGTCGACCGCCAGCGTCTGGTGCATGGAGAGCAGCGCGCCGGGAGCGAGCGGCACCCGCGCCAGGAACCCGCGCAGGTACGCCATCACCTGGCGGTGCTCGACGCCCACGCGCTTCGGGCGGCCGGTCGAGCCGGAGGTGTGAATCACATAGGCCAGGTTCGCCGGGGCCGCCGCCGGAGCCGGCGGGCGGTCCCCGGCCGCGCCCGCAGGTACCGGCTCCTCCAGGTCGAGGATGCGGAGGGCGCTCCCCCCCTGCGCCGCGGCCTGGCGCAGGACCGCGCCGCCGCCACGGGTGACGGCGACCGGCGGCCGTGCCTCGGCACAGACCGCCGCCAGCCGGTGCGGCGTCAGGTCGGGCGGCAGGGCGAGGTAGGCTCCCCCGCTCTTGAGCACCGCCAGCGCCGCGACCACGGCGTCGATGCCGAGCTCCAGATGGAGGCCCACCACCACCTCGGCGGTCACCCCCAGGGCGCGGAGCCGGTGGGCCACAACGTTGGCCCGCCGGTCCAGCTCGCCGCGGCTGAGGGCCTCGTCGTCGCAGATCACCGCCACCGCCTCGGGCTCCTCGCGGCAGCGGGCGGCGGAGAGCTCGTGCAGGCAGGCGCCCTCGGTTTTCGGCGCGGCCGGCGCGGCGGGGGCGGCGGGCGCCGCCGGCCACTCGACGGCGAGCTGATGGCGCTCGGCGGCGCCGAGCAGCGGCAGCTCGGCCACCGCGGCGGCGGGATCGGCCGCGGCGGCGGCGAGCAGCGCCGCGAGGTGAGCCTCCAGACGCGCGATGGTGACGCCGTCGAACAGATCGGTGCTGTAGATGAAGGATCCGGCCAGGCCGGCGGGAGTCTCGCGCAGCTCGAGCGAGAGGTCGAACTTGGCGCCGGCCGCGCCGCGGGCGCCGTCGTCGCTCCCACCCGCGGTCCCGGCGCCGGCCGGCAGCGGCTCGAGGGTGAGGCCCGGCAGGTCGAGGCGCGGCCAGGGGGCATTCTGCAGGGCGAACATCACCTGGAACAGCGGCGACCAGGCGAGGTCGCGGCGCGGCTCCAGCTCCCCGACGAGCTTTTCGAACGGCAGGTCCTGGTGCTGGTGCGCGGCGATCGCCTGCTCGCGGAAGGCGGCGAGGAAGGCCGCGAAGGACGGGCCGGCGGTGAGGTCGGCGCGCAGCACCACGGTGTTGACGAAGAAGCCGACGATGCCCTCGGTCTCGGCGCGGGCGCGCCCGGCGATCGGGGTGCCCAGGCAGAGGTCGAGCTGGCCGCCGACCCGGCTGAGCAGGACGGCGAAGGCGGCCGTGAGGGTCATGGCGAGGGTGGCGCCGTGGGCGCGGCCGAGGCCGGCGGTGGCCGCCGCGAGCGCCGCCGGCAGCAGCACCGGCCGCGCCGCGCCGCGTGTCGTCCTGACCGCCGGCCGCGGCCGATCGGCCGGCAGGTCGAGCAGGCGCGGCGCGCCGGCGAGCAGGCGCCGCCAGTGGGCCAGCCGCCGCTCCAGGGCCTCGCCGCGCAACCAGCCGCGCTGCCAGGCCGCATAGTCGGCGTAGTCGAGCGGCAGCTCCGCAAGCGGCGAGGGCGCCCCGGCGGCGAACGCCTCGTAGAGGGCGGCCGTCTCGCGCACCAGGATGCCGTTGGACCAGCCGTCGCTCACGATGTGATGCAGGGTGAGCAGCAGCCGGTGGTCGCCGGGTGCGGACCGCAGCGCCAGGGCACGCAGCACCGGGCCGCGCTCCAGGTCGAAGGGGCGCGCCGCCTCCCGCGCCAGGAGGCGCGACGCCTCGCGCTCGCCGGCGGCGGCGAGGCCCGCGAGGTCCACCAGGGGGAGCGGGGGCGCGGCCGGCGGTGCGAGCTGCTGCACCGGCCCGTCCTCGCCCTCGGGAAACGAGGTGCGCAGCGCCCCGTGGCGCCGCACCAGCGCCGCCAGCACCCGGCGGAGCACGGCCAGGTCGAGGCCGCCGCGGATGCGCACGCCGATCGGCAGGTTGTAGGTGCCGTCCCGGCCGCCCGCCAAACGGTCGAGGAACCACAGGCGCTCCTGCGCGAAG
>JASLEW010000394.1 GCA_030150965.1 Thermoanaerobaculia bacterium
GGCCGGCAGGGATGCCGCCGGCGCGGACGGCGGCGCCCCGGGTGCGGGAGCCGAGGCCCGCGGGGCCGGCGCCGCCGCCGGGCGCCTCTTCGGCACCGACGGCATCCGCGCCCGCTTCGGCGAGCCGCCGCTGGTTCGGGCCACGGTCACGGCGCTCGGCCGGCAGCTGGCGGTGATGCTGCGCGAGGAGGCGGCGAAGGCGCTGGCTCCAGCGGTGCCGCGGGCCGAGGTGCCGGAGCCGGTGGTGGTCCTGGGCGGCGACACGCGGGAGAGCACGCCGGTCCTCTGCCGGTGGTTGGCGGAGGGGCTGACCGCCGGCGATGCGGTGGTGCGGTACGCCGGCGTGATCCCGACCCCCGGCGTCTCCTTCCTCACGGCGCGGCTGGGCGCCGCCGCCGGGATCGTGGTCTCGGCCAGCCACAACCCCTATCCCGACAACGGCATCAAGCTGCTCGACGGCAAGGGCTGCAAGTGGAGCGATGCCGCCGAGCTGGAGATGGAGCGGCGGCTGCGGGAGGCAGGCGGCGGCGCGGCGGCGATGGGGGGAATGCCGGGGATGCCGGGGATGCCGGCGGCGCCCGAGGCCCCGGCGGTCGAGGGAGTGCCTTCGATGCCGGCGATGCAGGAGGTGCCGCCAGCGTCGATGGTGCACGAAGGGCGGGCGATGCCGGCGGAAGGCGATGCGGGCAGCCCTGCCGTCGAGACCGCGCTGCGCGATCTCTACCTGCGGCACCTGGCGGACTCGGCGGCGGCCGAGGTGGCGGTGGCCGGCGCCACCGAGGGCCTGCTGCAGGCGCCCGCGCCGGGGGCATCGGGCCAGGCGGACAGGCTGGCGACGCCGGCCCTGCCGCTCGCCGGCCTGCGCGTGGTGCTCGACGCCGGCAACGGCGCCGCCTCCGGCTATGCCGGGGAGCTGTTCGCCGGCCTCGGGGCGGAGGTGACCCTGCTCAGCGCGTCGCCCAACGGGCGCAACGTCAACCTGGCCTGCGGCTCGACCGCCCCGGAGCGGATGGCGGCGGCGGTCGCCGCCGCCGGCGCCCACCTGGGAGCGGCCTTCGACGGCGACGCCGACCGCTGCATCCTCGCCGACGAGCGCGGCGAGGTGCGCGACGGCGACGCCATCCTGTACCTCTGGGCCACGAGCCTGCAGCGGGCCGGCCACCTGGAGCCGCCCGCGATCGTCGCCACCTCGATGAGCAACCTCGGGCTGGAGCGCGCCCTGGCCCGCAGCGGCATCGCCGTCGTGCGCTGCGACGTGGGCGACCGCGCGGTGGTCGAGGAGATGGCCCGCCGGGGGATCCGCCTCGGCGGCGAGCAGTCGGGCCACATCGTCTGCCGCGACCTGGCGGCGACCGGCGACGGTCTCCTGACCGCCGTGCAGATGGCGGCCATCGTGCAGCGCACCGGCCGCCCGCTCTCGGAGCTGTTGTCCGGCTTCCGCCGCTACCCCCAGACCCTCATCAACGTGCGGGTGGCGCGCAAACCCGATCTCGCCACCCTGCCGCGAGTCGCCGCCGCCGCCCGGGCCGTGGAGGACGAGCTGGGAGCGGACGGCCGCCTGGTGCTGCGCTACAGCGGTACCGAGCCGCTGGCCCGGGTGATGATCGAAGGCCCCGACCAGAGCACGATCGACACCCTGGCCGGCCGGCTCGCGGCGGCGCTGAGCGAGGAGATCGGGGCGGCGGCGCCTTAGTCAATGCCTGCCGCACCGCGGTTGGCCTTGACCCGCTGGTCCCGCTTGCCGATCTCGACTCCCGTCGTCTCGCGCAGCTCCAGCTCTCGCTTGGCCGTGGAATATCGAAAGATAGGCGCTGTAAGACCGTTGTATTGATTGAGCCGCGCTGAGGAAGAGCCGCACCCTCGTGGGATGGGGAGGGAGCCTGGAGCGATCGCCCGCCGTCACCGGTTCTTCTTCCGAATTTGGAAGAACTGTCCCGTTCAGAGCTTACCGCACACCTAAAGGGGAGAAAGCTTGCGCTCATCCATCGGGCGCTAGTTTGGAGTGTGCCGATGAAGAGCCGCGGTATGGCAGCGTTCCTCGCCGTCTTGGCGGGGCAGGTGGTCTCCGCTCTGGGAACCGGTCTTAGCGGGTTCGCCCTCGGGGTGTGGGTATACCAGCGGACGGGCTCGGCGACACGGTTCGCCCTCATCACCTTGGTGACGACGCTGCCCGGCATTCTCCTGTCACCGATCGCGGGCGCGCTGGTGGACCGCTGGGACCGCCGCCGGGTGATGATCCTGAGCAACGTGGGCGCGGGGTGCACCACCCTGATCCTCGCGCTCCTGTTCTGGTACGACCGGCTGGAGCTCTGGCACATCTACCTCCTCCTGGCTCTCGGCTCGGCGTTCGGCACCCTTCAGTGGCCGGCCTTTTCCGCGGCAACGACCCTGCTCGTCCCCAAGGAGCACCTCGGGCGCGCCGCCGGCCTGACGCAGGCGGGGACAGCGGTCTCCGCGATCCTGGCCCCGGTGCTCGCCGGCGTTCTGGTGGTGAGGATCGGGCTCCAAGGGATCGTGCTCATCGACTTCGCGAGCTTCCTCGTAGCGATGGCTACTCTCCTGTGCGTCCAAGTGCCGCGCGCCGAGGTCACGGCGGAGGGACTGGCGACCCGCGGCTCGCTACTGCGCGAGGCCGCATCGGGATGGTCGTACATCCGCCAGCGGCCGGGCCTCCTGTCGCTGCTGGGTCTGATCGCCGCGAGCAACTTCAGCGTGGGGATGATGCAGGTCCTGGTGACTCCGATGATCCTCTCCTTCACCTCGGCCGCCGTGCTGGGCCGCGTGCTGTCGGTGGCCGGGGCCGGCATGCTCGCCGGCAGTCTGCTGATAAGTGTGTGGGGCGGGCCCTCGCGGCGGGTCTTGGGCATCCTCGGCTTCATGATGCTTCAGGGCGCCATCCTCTTGGCTGGAGGGCTGTGGCCCAGCGCGATGCTCATTGCTGCGGCGGGGTTCGTGTTCCTGTTCACCGTGCCGATCATCCTCGGCTGCAGCCAGGCCCTCTGGCAGTCCAAGGTCGCGCCGGACCTGCAGGGACGGGTGTTCGCGGTGCGCAGGATGGTGGCCTGGTCGACCCTGCCGCTGAGCTACCTCATCACCGGGCCTCTGACGGACCGGGTCTTCGAGCCGCTGCTCGCGGTGAACGGCCCTCTCTCGGGCAGCGTCGGACGGCTCATCGGAGTGGGGAAGGGGCGGGGGAGCGCCCTGCTCCTCATCCTCCTCGGGATACTCGTCATGCTGACGGTCGCGGCGTTCTCCCGGTACTCCCGGCTGCGGCAGCTCGAGTCGGAGCTGCCGGACGTGCTACCGGAAACGTGGCTGGATCCAGTGGCGCAGACATAACAAAATCTTAGCATCTAAAGCGGTTGCCATGATGGAGGACACGCAGGGTAGGCCTTGCCATGCGGCCCAATAGCCTGACTGAGATCCTTCGAGCTCGCGGCACGGAGTGTGCCAGCCGGCGTGCCTTCCTTTTCCTCGACAACCAGGGGAACGAAGCCGCGGAGCTGAGCCTCGGCGAGATGGACCGGCGCTTCGATCCGGCTGCCATCCGAGCGCTCGTCGCCGCGGAGGCCGCGCGCGTCCTCGGTCTCGACCCCGGAAGGCTGAAGCCGGACTGCCCCCTCTCCGCGCTCGGACTGGACTCGCTGGCCGCTGTCGAGCTCAAGGCGGGACTGGAAGAGAAATCCGGTGTCTCCGTGTCGCTCACCCAGCTGCTCTCCGGGGCGAGCCTCGCGTCCGTCGCGGCGGAGGTGCTGGCGGGATCGGCGGTGCCGCGCCAGGTGCCGGAGTTGGAGATCGGGGCTCCTCTCGGCGACCATCCCCTCTCGGCAGGGCAGGAGGCTCTCTGGTTCTCCGACCGGCTGGCTCCGGAGGCCGCCGCTTACAATGTGGCGACGGCCGTCCACGTCGAGGGGGGACTCGACCCGGAAGCCCTGGGGCGCTCCCTCCAGGCTCTGGCCGACCGCCATCCGGCCCTGCGGACCACTTTCTTCTCTCAGCTCGGCGAGCCGCGCCAGATCGTTCACCAGCGCCTCGCCGTGGATTTCCGCGTCGAGCCATCGGGGTCGAAGGGGTCGGAGATCCCGCTCGTGGCCGAGGCCTACCGCCCATTCGATCTCGAAAACGAGTCTCTTCTACGGGTCCGGGTCTGGCCTCTGGAGGGCGGCGGCTGGCTCTTGCTCCTCGTCGTACACCATCTGGTGACCGATTTCTGGTCGCTCGGCCTCTTCGCCCGGGAGCTTGCAGCGCTCTATGGCGAGGCGACCGGCCAGGGAGCGGCGCGGCTCGCACCCCTGCAGCTCGGCTACACCGACTACGTCCGCTGGCAGGGCAACCTTCTTGCCGGGGAGCAAGGTGAGCGGCTCTGGGAGCACTGGCGCCAACAGCTCTCGGGAGATCTTCCCGTGCTGGAGCTGGTGACGGACCGTCCCCGTCCCGCCGTCCAGACATATATCGGCCTCTCCCGCGGCCTGCGCCTCGCGCCCGAGCTTGCGGACCGGCTGCGGGCGCTCAGCCTGGCTTCGGGAACGACGCTCTTCGTCACCCTTCTGGCCGGGTTCCAGGCTCTCCTTGGCCGTTGCACCGGACAGGATGAGGTCGTGATCGGCTCCCCCACGGCGGGCCGGGACGCCGCGCCCTTCCTGGGGGTGATGGGCTACTTCGTCAACCCGGTGGCGCTCCGCCTCTCCAGCGCAGGCGATCCTGCCTGGCGCGATCTCCTGTCGTTTGCCAAGGCGGTTTGTCTCGCCGCATTCGAGCACCGGGATCTCCCCTTTGCCATCCTGGCCGAGCGGCTCCATCCCGAGCGGGACCCCAGCCGTTCCCCGGTTTTCCAGACGCTCTTCGCGCTCCACAAGGCGCAGCGGCCGGAGGAGAGGAGCCTGGCGGAGCTCGCCGCGGGAATAGGGAGGGCCCGGGTCACCCTGTCGGACCTCGAGCTCCTTGCCGTCCCCCTCGAGGAGTGCCGCTCTCCCTTCGACCTCACGTTGACGGCCGCCGATGCCGAGGCGGGCCTCCCGATCGTCCTGCAGGTCAACCGCGACCTCTTCGATCCCGCTACGGCGGAACGCCTGGTGCGGGCTCTCGAGAATCTGCTGTACGCCCTGACCGAGGATCCCGATGCCCGAGTCTCCGCGGCCGAGATGCTCGGGGACGCGGAGCGCCGGCAACTCGCGGCCTGGAGCTGCACCACGGTCGAGCTGCCGCGCGGCCTCTGCCTGCCGGACCTCTTCGCCGCGCAAGCGGAGCGCACTCCGGAGCGAGAGGCCCTCGTCGCCGGCGGTGAGCATCTCACCTACCGAGAGCTGGGCCGTCGGGTGGAGATCCTGGGGCGGAGGCTTCGCCTCCTCGGCGTCGGACCGGAGAGCCGGGTCGGGGTCTCCGCCGGCCGATCGGCCGATCTGGTCGTCGCGCTTCTCGCGGTCCTGCGGGCAGGCGGCGCCTACGTGCCGCTCGACCCCATTCAGCCCACCGAGCGGCTCGCCTGGATGCTGCAGGACTCCGGGGCGAAGGTGTTGCTCGTCGAGGAGCGCCTCGCTCCAGGCCTGCTGGCAGCCGGGGTGCCCGCACACTGCCGCATCGTCTTGCTCGACCGCGTCGCGGACCTCAGCAGAGCCGAGGAGGGGATCCAGGGACGGCAAGATCCCATACTGCCCGGAAATCTCGCCTACCTGATCTATACCTCGGGATCCACGGGACGGCCGAAGGGAGTGGCGATCGAGCACCGGAGCGCGGTGACGCTCGTACAGTGGGCGCGGCAGGTCTTCACGGACGCCGAGCTGTCCGGGGTCCTCGCCGCCACCTCGATCGGCTTCGACCTCTCGGTCTTCGAGCTTTTCGTACCCCTTTGCTGGGGTGGGCGGGTGATCCTGGCCGAGAATGCCCTGGCCCTCCCCGGACTGCCCGCGGCGGCAGAGGTGCGGCTGGTCAACACCGTGCCTTCGGTCCTCGCCGAGCTGGTCCGCGGGGAGGACGGGCTGGAGCTGCCGGGTTCGGTCACCACCATCAACCTGGCCGGAGAGCCCCTGCCGCGCTCCCTGGTGCGGGCCATCCACGAGAAACACCCGGCGGCGCGGGTGCTCAACCTCTACGGCCCTTCCGAGGACACGACCTACTCGACGTTCGCCGTGGTCTCGCCGGACGGAGAGCTGCCGCCGGCCATCGGCCGGCCGATCGCCAACACCCAGGCCCATGTGCTGGACCGGGCCAGACGCCAGGTGCCGGCCGGCATGCGGGGCGAGCTTCATCTCGGCGGAGAGGGTCTGGCGCGGGGCTACCATGGGCGGCCGGATCTCACGGCGGAGCGGTTCGTCCCGGACCCGTTCGCGACGGGAGCGCGGCTCTACAGGACCGGGGACCTGGCCCGCTGGCGGCCGGACAGGGAGCTCGAGTTCCTCGGCCGCATCGATCATCAGGTGAAGATCCGCGGCGTCCGCATCGAGCCGGCGGAAGTGGAATCGGCGCTGCTCTCGCGGCCGGGAGTGCGCGAGGCGGTGGTCCTGCCGCAGGGAGAGGGGAGCGACCGGCGCCTCATCGCCTATGTCGTCGCCGAGGCCGGTGCGGAGCTGGAGGGGGACGCCCTCCGCGAGTCGCTCCTCGGGCTCCTGCCGCGGGCCATGGTGCCCGCGGCGATCATGCCGGTCCCCGGCCTGCCGCTCACTCCGAACGGCAAGCTGGACCGCCGCGTCCTGGCGCGGCTCGCCCCGGAGCCATCGGCAGGTGCAGGAGCGGAGCCCGCGGCGCCGCGCTCACCGGTGGAGGAGCTGCTCGCCGGCATCTGGGCGGAGGTCCTCGGGGTCGAGCGGGTAGGGGCGGGAGACGACTTCTTCGCGCTCGGCGGGCATTCCCTTCTCGCTCTGCGCGTCCAGGCCCGGGTGCGCGAACGGCTCGGCGCCGAGCTGCCGCTCTCCGTGTTCTTTCAGCATCCCACGCTGGCAGCGCAGGCGCGGCGGCTCGCCGCCCGCAAGGTGGACGACCGCCCGCCGCTTCGTCCGTCGCCGCGGGAGCGGACCGTTTTTCCTCTCTCCTTCGCTCAGGAACGCGTCTGGTTCCTCGAGCGGCTCGAGCCGGGCACCGCGGTCTATCACATGGCCGGCAGCACCCGCCTGACCGGCCCACTCGATCTCGCGGCGTTACGCCGCGCGCTTTGCGAGCTCGAGGGGCGGCACGACGCCCTCCGCGCCCGGTTCCGGGAAGTAGACGAGATCCCGGTCCAGGAGATCGCCCCTGCGGAGCTGGACGGTCCGGAGTTGCTGGTCGTGTGCCTCGGGGGGTTGGAACCGGCGGTGCAGGAAGCCGAGGCGGAGCGTCTCACCAGCGACGAAGCCCAGCGCCCCTTCGATCTGGAGAACGGGCCGCCGTGGCGGCTCCTTCTCCTGCGCCGGGATCGCTGCCTTCACGAGCTCCTCATCACTCTGCACCACATCGCCGCCGATGAGGAATCGCTGGTGATCCTGGCGCGGGAGCTGGGCGCGCTCTATGCCGGCTTCCACAAGGGAAGGCCTCCCAGGTTGCCGGAGTTGCCGCTGCGCTCCGTTGACTTTGCCCTGTGGCAGAGGGAAGGGCTGGTTGGCGAGGTGCTGGAGAAGCGGCTCGCCTGGTGGCGGGAACAGCTGGCCGATCTCCCCGTCATCGAGGTGGCGGCCGACCGTCCTCGTACTGAGGCGCGGAGCTCCCGTGGAGATGTGGTCACCACCGTTCTCTCGCCGGCCCTCGCCGATGCCCTCGCTGCGCTGGGCCGCCGGGAGGGTGTCACGCTGTTCATGATGCTCCTCGCCGGCTTCCAGGTCATCCTGGAGCGGATCGCTGGCGAGCCGGAGGTGCCGGTCGGCTGTCCGGTCGCCAACCGCGACCGCGAGCCGCTGCTCTCGGTGATCGGTTTCCTGGTCAACACCCTGGTCCTCCGAGCGAGCAGCACAGCGGCCCCAAGCTTCGGCGGATTCCTGCGGCGGGTGCGGGAGGTCACCGTCGAGACCTTCGAGCATGGTGATGTCCCGTTCGAGCTGCTGGTCCAAGCGCTCCAACCGGAACGGGCTCTCGGCCGCAACCCGCTCTTCGAGGTGGCCTTCGCGCTCCAGCGGCCACCCCGTGGCTGGCAGCTCGACGATCTCGCCTTCGCGCCTCGGATCGTGCCGACCAGGACGGCCAAGTTCGCCCTCACCCTGTTCGGCATCGCAGAGGAGGGGAAGCTCTCGCTTCTCCTCGAGTACGCGACGGACCTCTTCGACCGGCCGACCCCGGCGCGCCTGCTGGGTTATCTCGAGACGCTGCTCGCCGCGGCGGCCGCGGAGCCTGCGCGCCCACTCGCCGAGATCCCCTTGCTCGCTCCGGCGGAGCAGCAGGCGCTGATCCATCGTCCGGGAGCACGGCTCCTGCGCAAGGTGGCGAGGGCGCGCTTCCCGGAGAGTCCCGGGGGGGATGGGCCGCGCGTCCCGGCCGCTCCGCGGACTCCCACCGAGGAGCGGCTGGTCGAGGTCTGGGCCGGTGTGCTGGAACGCGGGCAGGTGTCGATCCACGACGACTTCTTCAGCCTCGGTGGTCATTCGCTCCTGGCCTCTCGGGTCGTGGCACGGATCCGCAAGTCCCTGGGCGTCGACCTGCCGCTCTCGATCCTCTTCACCTGTCCGACCATCGCGCGACTGGCCGCCGAGGTCGACCGCGCGCGCCGCGCCTCGGATGCGGGCGTGACGGAGGTAGAGCGGGTGCCGACACCCCTCGCCTGCCGCTGGGAGGACGGCTCCGCCCCACCGCTTTCTTTTGCCCAGGAGCAGCTCTGGTTCATCGACCAGCTGGAGCCGGGGAGCCCGGTTTACAACCTATCCACCGCCGTATGCCTCGATGGGGCTCTCGACCGCAATGCCCTGCGCAGGGCTCTGGCCCAGGTCGTCGAGCGCCACACGGTCCTCCGCACGACCTTTCGCGCCTTCGCGGGGCGACCGGTCCAGGTCGTGGCGCCGCATTTCCTCCCCATCCTGCACGAGATCGATCTCCTGGATCTCGCTCCCGGAGTGCGGCAGGACGAGGCGGCGCGCCATGTGGCGGCCTGGGCGCTCGCCCCCTTCGACCTTGCCGCAGGCCCCCTCTTCCGCGCCGCTTTGCTGCGGCTGGGCGAGAGCAGCCACCTCCTGCTTGTCACCTTCCATCACTCCATCGCCGATGGCTGGTCGTTGCGTATCTTCTATGAAGAGCTCGGGGCGCTCTACGCGGCAGTCCATGGGGAGGTGCCGGTCCTCCCGGCGCTGCCGATCCAATACGCCGACTTCGCCGCCTGGCAGCGTGAGCGGCTTCGCGGCGGCGTGCTCAAGCGCCTGATCGCCTACTGGCGGCAGCGGCTGGCCGGTGCTCCCGCTGCTCTCGACCTGCCGTTCGACCGTCCGCGTCCGCCGGTCCAGACCTACGGCGGCACCTCACAACTCCTGGAGATCGGCATCGGGGCCACGCAGGCCCTCCGTACCTTCGTCCGCGACGAGAGCGCAACCCTCTTCATGACGCTCATCGCCGCCTGGGCGACCCTCCTGCACCTGCTGAGCGACGAGGAGGACGTGATCCTGGGGACTCCCACGGCCAACCGCTCGCTCCCCGAGCTCGAGCCGCTCATCGGCTTGTTCGCCAACACCATCCCCCTGCGCGTCGATCTCTCGGGAGATCCGACGTTCCGCGAGCTCGTCGGACGGGTCCGGACCGCGGCGCTGGCCGACTTCGCCCATCAGGAGATGCCGTTCGAGAAGCTCGTCGAGGAGCTGAGGCCCGAACGCGACCTCAGCCACCATCCGATCTACCAGGTGGTCTTCGCGCTCGAGACGTCGTCCCGGCCGGACTTCCTGGACCTCTCCGGCCTGCGGATGGCGCCGCTGCCTCCGACCGAGGGGACGGCGAAGTTCGACCTCGCCCTCTACATGGACGACCGCGGCGGCCGGCTCGCCGGTCTGTTCGAGACGAACCGCGATCTTCTCGACCGCAGCACGGCCGCGCGCTGGCTCGGACATTTCACGGCCCTCGCCGCGGCGGGGGCGGGAGATCCGGCGCGGCGCCTCTCGGAGCTGCCGCTGCTCGCGCCGGCCGAGCAGCTCGAGCTCCTCAGCCGCGCCGGTGAGCGGGTGAAGGTCCGCGGCTACAGGATCGATCCCCGGATCGTCGAGGCCTCCCTCGCCGGCCATCCGGCGGTCGCCTCCGCGGTGCTGATCCGGCGCGCCGATCCGCCCGGGGAGGAGCGGCTCGTCGCCTATGTGACGGTGCGGCCGGAGGGCTCGGCTCCCGGCGCGGGAGAGCTGCGCTCGTTTCTCGCCGGGCGCCTGCCCGAGTACATGCTGCCCGGCGCGTTCGTCGTCCTCGCCGATCTGCCACGGACCGCCGGCGGTGAGCTCGACCTGGGCGCCCTGCCCGTGCCGCAGGAGAAGGCCGACCTCGGCGGCGACCCCATGGCGCCGAAATCGCCGGATGACGGGGCCGACGGTGCGGGGAGGATCGTCGCCGAGATCTGGCAGGAGCTCCTGGAGGTCGAGAAGGTCGAGCTGCGCGACAACTTCTTCGCTCTCGGCGGGCACTCGCTCCTGCTTCTCCCATTGCAGGAGCGCCTGCGCGAGAGGTTCGGAGTCAGCCTGCCGGTCGTCGAGCTGTTCAAGTTCCCGACCGCGGGCGCGCTCTCCGCACACCTGGCTGCGAGGACGGCTGCGGAAGCCCCCCGTCCCCCCGAGAAGACCCTGGACCGCGTCGAGGCTGTGCGCCAGGGCCGCGAGCGGCTGAAGCGGCGCGCGGAGCGGAATGCCCGAAAGACAGGAGCGAGGTGAAGCAGGAGCTGATCCATGGAGCAGGACATGAATGAGCCGAAGGTCGAACAGCTCGAACGGACGGACATGGAGGGGATCGCCGTCGTCGGCATCGCCGCCCGATTCCCGGGCGCACGCAACGCCGCCGAGCTGTGGCGCAACCTGCGTGACGGGATCGCATCGATCTCGTTCTTCAGCGAGGAGGAGCTGGCCGCGGCCGGAGTGGAGCCCGCGCTGCTGGCCGATCCACGCTACGTGCGGGCCAAGGGCTCCCTGGAGGACGCGGACCTCTTCGACGCAGCCCTCTTCGGCCTCACGCCGCGCGAGGCCGAAACCATGGATCCCCAGCACCGGATCTTCCTGGAGTGCGCCTGGGAGGCGCTGGAGGATGCGGCTTGCGATCCGGAGCGCTTCGGGGGCCGCATCGGCGTCTGGGCCGGCTCGGGCTTCAGCTCCTACCTCCTCTCGAATCTCCTGCCCAACCAAGAGAGGATGGAGGGCTTCGGCGCCCTCCAGGTGGCGCTCCTCAACGACCGCGACTTCCTCGCCACGAGGGCCTCGTACCAGCTGAACCTCAAGGGACCCAGCGTGTCGGTCCAGACCGCCTGCTCGACCTCGCTGGTGGCAGCTCACATGGCCTGCCAGGGCTTGATCGGGGGCGAGTGCGACATGGCGCTCGCCGGGGGCGTCTCGATCAGCGCGCCGCTGCGCACGGGCTACCTGTACCAGGAGGGGAGCGTGCTCTCGCCGGACGGCTGCTGCCGCGCCTTCGACGCCGCCGCGGCCGGCACCGTGGAGGGGAACGGCTGCGGAGTCATCGTCCTGAAGCGGCTTGACGACGCCCTGGCCGACGGCGACCGCATCTATGCGGTGATCCGCGGCTCGGCGGTGAACAACGACGGCTCGGCCAAGATCGGCTTCACCGCGCCCAGCGTGGAGGGGCAGGCCTCGGCCATTTCCGAGGCCCTGATGACGGCCGGGGTCGATCCCGGGACGATCGGCTACGTCGAGGCCCATGGCAGCGGCACGCCGCTCGGCGATCCCATTGAGATTGCGGCGCTCACCAAGGCTTTCCGCGCGGCGGGAGCCGAGGGCATGGGCTTCTGCGCCATCGGATCGATCAAGACCAACCTGGGCCATTGCAACACGGCAGCGGGCGTGGCCGGGCTCATCAAGGCCGTCCTGGCGCTGGCGCACGGGACTCTGCCACCCAGCCTCCACTACGAGAGCCCCAACCCGCAGATCGACTTCGCCGGCAGCCCCTTCTATATCTGCACAGAGGCGCGGCCGTGGACCACCGATGGAGGGCCGAGGCGGGCCGGCGCGAGCTCGTTCGGCCTGGGCGGGACGAACGCCCACGCCGTGCTGGAGGAAGCGCCCGAGCAGGAGCCGGGCGATCTCCCCTCCCGGCCGGCACAGCTCCTGGTTCTTTCGGCCCGCACCCCGGCGGCGCTCGACGCGGCGGCGGCCCGGCTGGCGGACCACCTGGAGGCGAATCCGGACGCCGACCTCGCCGACATCGCGTGGACCCTCCAAGTCGGGCGCAAGGAGCTCGAGCACCGCCGGATCGCCGTGGCCCGCGACCGCGAGTCCGCCAGCTCCGCGCTCAGGGACCGTGCCCCCGCCGCCGTCACCGGCAAGCAGGAGGGCGCATGGTCGAGGCCGGTGGTGTTCCTCTTCCCAGGGCTCGGCGACCAGCACGTGGACATGGCCCGGGAGCTCTATGAGACCGAGGCGCTCTTCCGCGGGCAGGTCGACCTTTGCGCCTCCAAGCTCCAGTCCTGGCTGGGCGCCGACCTGCGCGAGGTGCTCTTTTCGCCCGGCGAGTGGTCGCTGCCCGCCAAGGCAGCCCCGGACCTGCGCACCATGCTCCGCCGCTCCGCGGAGACCTCGCGCCTCCACGAGACCCTGTTCGCGCAGCCGGCCTGCTTCGTGGTCGAGTACGCCCTGGGCCGTCTGTTGATGGACTGGGGGATCGTGCCCCGGGCCCTGATCGGCTACAGCCTCGGCGAGTACGTGGCGGCATGCTTGTCGGGAGCGCTCTCCCTGGACGATGCCCTGGAGCTGGTGGCGCGGCGGGCGAAGTTGATCCAGGCCCTCCCCGGGGGAGCCATGCTTGCGGTGCCCTTGCCCGAGGAGGAGATCCGGCTGCTGCTGGGGGAGGGCCTGTCCCTCTCCGCTACCAACGGCCCGCATTTCTGTGTGGTGGGAGGGACCGGCGAGGCGGTGGATACGCTGGACCGGCAACTGGCCGGGCGCGGCGTGAGCTGCCTCCGGCTGCGCACCACGCACGCGTTCCACTCCGCGCTGATGGAGCCGGCCGTGGCTCCCTTCACCAAGATCGCGTGCAAGGTGCGCATGCAGGCGCCGGAGATCCCCTTTGTCTCCAACGTCACCGGCACCTGGATCACCGCGGACGACCTCGCCGGCCCCGCCTACTGGGCGCGGCACCTGCGCCATCCCGTACGCTTCGCGGAGGGCATCGGCGAGCTGCTCCAGGAGCCCGAGCACGTTTTCCTGGAGGTCGGCCCGGGCGCGACCCTGGGCACGCTGGTCAAGCAGCACCCGGCTGCCGTGGCCAACCGGGTCACGGTCCCGACTCTGCGCGCCGGGGGCTCCGATCTGGAGACCCTGCTGGAGGCCGTGGGCCGGCTGTGGATCGCGGGGACCCACGTGGACTGGGCCCGCTTTCACGGCGGCGAGCGCCGCCTCAAGGCGCGGCTGCCGACCTATCCCTTCGAGCGCCAGCGCCACTGGATCGATCCGTCGAAGGACTCGGCGAAACCCGCGGCGGCGGCCGGTCCCGCGGCCGGCCTCGCGGACTGGTTCTGGGTCCCAGCCTGGAAGCAGGTGCCGCGCATGGCCGGCCTCCGGGAGGCCCTCCGCTGGCTGGTCTTTCTGGATGAAGCAGGGCTGGGAGAGAGAATCGCGGCGCGGCTGCGTAAGGACGGCCACCAGGTCGTTACCGCGAGGCGTGGCGCCGCCTTCGAGGAGATCGGGGAGGGTGCGTTCACGATCCATCCCGCCCGCCGGCAGGACTACGACGCGCTGCTCCGTGGCAGGCCGCCCGGGAAGATCCTCCACCTCTGGGGGATCACGTCCGCGGAGCCCTCCTTCGCGGCGGCGCAGACGGCGGGGCTCGTCAGCCTGACGCTGTTGACGCAGGCCCTCTCGGTCGTCGAGAGCGATGCTCAGATCCGGCTCACCGTCGCGACCAACGGTCTCCACGAGCTGGTGGACGGCGATCCGATCCATCCCGGCAAGGGCACGCTTCTCGGAGCCCTGAAAGTGTTCCACCAGGAGCTGCCGCGCCTGACCTGCTCCAGTGTCGACGTCGCGCTCTCCGCAGTCGCGGAAGACCGCCTCGTGGAACAGCTCCTGGCCGAGAGTTCCGGTCCGGCGGAGACGGTCGTGGCCCTGCGGGGCCGCCAGCGTTGGGTCCGTGGCTTCGAGCCGATGCGTCTCGCCGAGGAGGGGTCGAGGCTCGCCGAGGAGGGTGTCTACCTGATCGCCGGTGCCGCGCATGGTCCCGGCATGGCGATGGCCGAGCATCTGGTGCGCTCGGGAGCCCGGGTCGGGCTGGTCCTGCCGCCGCAGCTACCGGCACGGGAGCAGTGGGAGACCTGGAAGGAGCTGCCTGAGCTGCCGGGAGGGCAGGACGTGATCGGTGCCGTCATCCTGCGGCTCCTGGCGATCGAGCGTGAGGTGGGGCTCGACCGGGTCCTGATCCTGCGCTCGGACCCGGGAGCGGCCCTCACCGAGACCCGCGCCCGCTTCGGCCCGATTCATGGCGTCTTCTTCACCGGCGGCATCTTCGCCGGCGGCCTGATCCAGCTCAAGGCTCCGGAGGCCCTGCAGACAGCCCTGGCGCCGCTGGCCCGGGAGGCCGAGGCGCTCCTCGATGCCGTGGACGCCGAGCCCGAGCCGCCTTCCTTCGTCATGCTGTCTTCCACCGTGATCGCCGTCACGGGCGGCCTGGGCCAGCTCGAGGTTGCCGCAGCCGGTGGGTTCCTGGAGGCGCTCGCCGCGCGGCGTCATGCGGAGGGGAAGCCATTCACCGTGGCTGCGCACTGGGATGCTTATCAGTGGGGTGGCTGGCTCGTGACCGGGGTGGCCGGCGCCATGTCCGGCTTCACTCCGGAAGCGGTGCAGGCGAATCTGGCGACGTACGGCATCTCGGAGAATCAGAGCGCCGGCGCGATGCGGCGGCTCTTGGCGAGCTCCCTGCCCCGGGTGATTGTCTCCGCCCAGGACCTCCCCCGTCTGATGGCAGCCGCGGACAGCGTCACCGCGGACACCCTGCTGGCCCAGATGGCGCCGGCCCGCCACGGAGAAAGGGCGCAGCGGCCGGGGCTCTCGACCGCCTATGAGCCGCCGCAGGACGAGCTCGAAGAGAGCCTCGCCGGCATCTGGCAGGACCTCCTCGGCATCGAGCCCATCGGCCGGGACGACAGCTTCCTGGAGCTGGGCGGCCATTCACTCCTCGCCATCCAGACCGTCACGCAGATCCGGAGCGTTCTGAAGGTCGACCTGCCGGTGACCACGCTCTTCGAGTCACCGACGGTCACGAAGCTGGCCAAGGTTGTGCGCCGAGCTCGCGGCCAGGGTACCCCCGTGAACGTGGAGGCGCTGCTCGCCCTGGTCGAGGGGCTCTCCCCCGCCGAAGCCGCGCAGAAGCTCGCGGAGCTGGGGGGCTGATGAGCGTCGCCGACCGCCTGTCCTCCTTGAGCCGGGAGCAGCGGGCCCTGTTCGAGCGGCTGCTGCAGCAGCAGAGCCGCCCGGTGGCCCGAACTCCGCCGCCGGTACGTTCGGTCTCCGGCCCGTCCGGCGTCGGCGACTGGCCTCTCTCCTTCGACCAGGAGCGAGTCCTGCAGCTCCACCGGGACCATCCCGGTCTGGTCGCCTGGAACGTGGATGTGGGCAGCCACGTCATGGGCGAGCTGGATGTCCCTCTGTTCCTGGCCGCCTGCCGCGAGCTCGTCCGCCGGCACGCGGCTTGGCGCACCACGTTTCCGGTCGTGGATGGCCGTCCCGTGCAGCGGGTCCATCCCTGGGTGGAGCCCGGGACCTGCGTGATCGACCTGAGCGAGTTGCCGGCGGCGAGGAAGGAGGAGACCGGGCACGCGGCCCTCTACGAGCACACGCGAAACCCGTTCGACCTGGAGGTGGGACCGCTTCTGCGCATCGCGCTGGTGCGGCTCGCCCGGCGGGAGCATCTGTATCAGGTGACGATCCATCACACGGTCACGGACTGGATCGCCTATCAGATCTTCTTCCAGGAGCTGCTCGCCCTGTACGAGGCGTTCCGCGCCGGCCGTCCCTCGCCGCTGCCGCCGCCGCCCGTGCAGTTCCCCGACTTTGCCGTGTGGGAGCGGGAGTGGCTCCAGGGGGAGGTGCTGGACGAAGAGGCCCGCTTCTGGCGCCGGGAGCTGGAGGGCTTCCCCCTGGTGCTGGACCTGCCGGCGAGCCGCCCCCGTCCGCCGGTGCAGAGCCAGCGGGGTGGGCTCCTGCGCATCGCGGCCGGGTCCGGGCGCACGGACCGCCTGCGAGCTCTGGCGCAGAAGGAGGGGGGCACCATGTTCATGGCGGTGCTGGCCGTCCTCAACGCGCTCGTGCGGGACCTCACCGGGCGGGACAGAATCGTGATCGGCTCGAACAGCGCCAACCGGCCCCGGCCGGAGCTGGCGGGGGTGGCCGGCTTCTTCCTCACCCAGGTGCCCTTCGCGACGGAGGTGTCGGGAGATCCCACGTTCCGCGAGCTGCTCGCCCGCACGAGGCGAACGGCCCTGGCGGCCTATGCTCACCAGAACCTGCCGTTCACCAAGCTGATCGAAGCGCTTGGGCTGGAGCCCGACCCGAGCCGTTACCCGGTCGTGCAGGTCCTCCTTCTGGTCCTGGAGGGGCAGAGTCGGGGTCGGTCCGGGAACCTGGAGTTCCGGCCGGTGTGGATCTCCGACGGCAACTCCCGCTGGGACCTCGCGATCGTCCTCTACGACTACCACGACGTCGGCCTCACCGGCGCCCTGGAGTACAACGCGGACATCTTCGATGCCCGGGACGCCGAGCGGCTGGTCGGTCGGTTTCTCTCGATCCTCGATGCCGTGGCCGCCGACCCCGACGTCCACCTGTCCGGTCTGGAGCCCGGATGAGCGTCACCGTCACCGACCGCCTGGCGGCTCTCGCTCCCGAGCAGCGAGCCCTGTTCGAAAGGCTGCTGGAGAAGGAGCTCGAGGACGCGCGCATCCACCAGCCGGCTCCTCCGATCCTGCCGGTGCCGCGAGACCGTGACCTTCCTCTCTCCTTCTCCCAGCAACGACTCTGGCTCATCGACCAGATCGAGCCGGGCAGCCCGGCGTACAACATCCCGCAGGTCCTGCGTCTGGTTGGTGAGATCGAGCCCAGCTTGCTGCAATGGATCTTCTCCGAGATCGTCCGCCGGCACGAGTCGCTGCGCACGACGTTCGTCTCTCGGCAGGACGGTCCCGTGCAGGTGATCGCCTCTCCGGAGCCGCTCGCTCTCTCGCTCCTCGATCTTTCTCACCTACCCGAGAAGGAACGCGAATCTCAGGCGCGGGATCTCGCGTTGGCCGAGGCCAGGCGCCCGTTCGACCTCCAGCGGGGTCCGCTGCTGCGCCTGCTCCTGGTGCGCCTGATCGAGAGACACCACCTCCTGCTCCTGACCATGCACCATATTGTCGCGGATGGCTGGTCCATGGGCATCCTGGTCCGCGAGATCATGGCACTTTACACGGCGTTCGCCGAGGGCAGACCGTCGACCCTGCCGGAGCTGCCGGTACAGTACGCGGATTTTGCGGTGTGGCAAGCCTCCTGGTTGCAGGGCGAGGTCCTGGCGAGCGAGATCTCCTTCTGGAAACGGCAGTTGGCGGGATTGCCGCCACTCTTGGAGCTGCCCACCGACCGGCCACGTCCGGCGGCGCAGACCTTCCGTGGCGCCACCCAGCCGTTTCATCTCGAGTCTGGCTCCGCGGACGCTGTGCGCGAGCTGTGCTGGCGCGAAGAAGCGACCCCCTTCATGGTCCTGCTCGCCTCCTGGGCGGCCCTGCTGGGGCGCCATGCGGGACAGGACGACGTGGTCATGGGCGCACCGGTTGCCGGGCGCAACCGGCGGGAGATCGAAGGATTGATCGGGTTCTTCGTCAACACCCTGGTCCTGCGATCGGATCTGTCCGGAGATCCGAGCTTCCGTGAGTTGCTGCACCGAGTGCGCCAGGCGTCCCTCGACGCCTTTGCCCACCAGGATCTCCCCTTCGAGCGGATCGTCGAGGAGATCGGGGTCGAGAGAAACCTGGCGATCTCTCCGCTCTTTCAGGTGCTCTTCATTTTTCAGAATGTCCCGGTGGGGAATCTCACCGTGCCGGGGCTGGCGCTGTCGCAGGTCGACGTGGACGCAGGCCTCGCGAAATTCGATCTCTCCCTGTCCCTGACTGACACCGGGGCCGGGTTTTCGGGCGCTCTCGAGTTCGCCACGGACCTGTTCGATTCAACGACCATGGACCGGCTTCAGGACCACTTCCGGACCCTGCTGGCAAGCGCCATGTCCGATCCGCAACGGCGCTTGGCGGAGCTGCCTTTGCTGGCGAACGGCGAGCTGCATCAGATCCTTTGGGAATGGAACGATGCTCCAGGTCGGGACGGGTCTTCGTGCGTCCACCACCTCATCGAGACGCAGGCGCGTCGGAGGTCGGAGCTGGCGGCCGTTCTGACCTCGGAGGGGGTGGAGATCTCCTATGGCGAGCTCGACCGGCTGGCAGACAGGCTCGCGTCGAGACTGCGCGCGCTCGGTGTGCTGCCGGACGACAGGGTCGGCGTCTGTCTGCATCGGGGCTGGGAAGGAGCCGTGGTCTTGCTCGCTATCCTGAAGGCGGGTGGCTGCTATCTGCCTCTCGACCCGGCCTACCCGCGCGAGCGATTGGGATTCATGCTGTCTGACGCTGCGGCGCCAGTGATCGTGACGCGCGACGGATTGGTCGAAGCCCAGCCTGTGCAGGGCGTCCGCCTGCTCTCGCTCGATGACTTCTGGGAGGGCGATCGGCCTCGCGAGGAGAGGAGAGGAGATCTCCCCGTGGTGGATCTCAACCACCTGTCCTACATCATCTACACCTCCGGCTCGACAGGCCAGCCCAAGGGGGTGGCTCTGCCGCACCGCACACTGGCCAATCTGATCGCTTGGCAGATCACCGCCTCGGCAGTACCCGCGGGGCGGACCCTCCAATTCGCCTCGCCGAGCTTCGACGTGTCGCTGCAGGAGACGCTCGCAACCTGGGCCGCGGGGGGCACGCTGGTCCTGCTGTCCGAGGACGACCGCCGAGATGCCGAAGCCGTGCTGCGCCGCTTGCGCGGAGCGCGCGTCGAGCGCCTGTTCCTGCCGTTCGTCGCCCTCCAGCAGATCGCCGAGGCAGCCGCCCGCGCCGACGCGCTTCCCCCCCTGCGGGAGGTGGTCACCGCGGGCGAGCAGCTCCAGATGACTCCCGAGGTACGTGCCTTCTTCTCGCGCCTTCCCGGCTGCGTGTTGCGCAACCAGTACGGGCCGTCCGAGACCCATGTGGTGACCGAGTCTTCGCTGTGGAACGAGCCGCACGGAGAGGTGGAGGAGTGGCCTGCCCTGCCGTCCATCGGGCGCCCCATCGCCGGCACCGAGGTCCATCTGCTGGATTTTCGGGGCGAGCTGGTCCCGATCGGAGCCCCAGGGGAGATCTATCTGGGAGGCCGGGGGCTGGCGCGCGGCTACCTGGGCCGTCCGGACCTGACCGCCGCGCGGTTCCTCCCCGATCCATGGGGTAGCCAGGGTGACCGGCTCTATCGAACCGGGGATCTGGCACGCCGCAGCCGCTCGGGCGAGATCGAATTCCTGGGCCGCATCGACCACCAGGTCAAGATCCGCGGATTCCGGGTCGAGCCGGGGGAGATCGAGGCGGCTCTGGCCGAGCACCCCAGCGTGCGTCAGGCCGTGATCGCCGTCCGGGAGGATCTCCCCGGCGGGCGTGGGCTGGTGGCGTTCGTGGTGCCGGACGGCGAGCCCGTGCCCGCTGTCGCCGAGCTGCGGCAGCTCCTGCGCGAGCGTCTGCCGGAGTTCATGGTGCCCGGCCACCTGGCCTTCCTCGACCGGCTGCCGGTCACCCCGAGCGGCAAGGTGGACCGTCGGGCTCTGTCGAAGCTGCGGGTCTTCCCCGAGATGCCCAACCATGCTGACCGGGCGGAGTCCACGCCGGCCGCGAGCCGGAGCCCGGTCGAAGAGTTGCTGGCCGGGATCTTCGCCGAGCTGCTCCAGGCGGAGCGGGTGGCTCCCGGCGAGAGCTTCTTCGATCTCGGCGGCCACTCGCTGCTCGCGACCCAGTTGGTGTCGCGGCTGCGGCTGGTCTTCGGCGTGGAGCTGCCGGTGCGGGCGGTGTTCGAAGCTCCCACCGTGGCCAGCTTGGCCACGGCCGTGGAACGAGCGCTGCGGAAAGGGGAGGCAGCGCGGCTCCCGCCGCTGGTCCGGATCGCGCGGGAGGGTCCCCTCCCCCTGTCGTTCGCCCAGCAACGGCTCTGGCTCGTCGACCAGCTGCAACCCGGCAGCGCGGCCTACAACATCCCCGTGGCGTTGCGCCTCGCGGGGAGACTCGATCCGAGGGCTCTGGCGGCGGCGCTGTCGGAGGTCGTCTGGCGCCACGAAGCGCTGCGCACGGTGTTCGAGCTCGGGCCCGGGGGCGAGCCGGTGCAGCGGATCCAGCCCAGCGCCCCCGTGCCCTTGCCGGTGATCGATCTGCGGGGGCTCTCCTCCCCCGGGGCTGAGTCGATGCGCCTGGCGCGGCAGGAGGCGAGCCGGCCGTTCGATCTGACCGCGGGACCGGTGCTGCGCGCTGCGCTCGTGTTGTCGGGAGAGCTGGAGCAGGTACTGCTCCTGACCGTCCACCACCTCGTCAGCGACGGCTGGTCGACGGGGGTGCTCATCCAGGAGCTGGCGACGCTCTACCCGGTATTGGCCCGCGGGGAGGCGTCGCCCTTGCCGGAGCTGTCGGTCCAGTATGCCGATTTCGCCGTGTGGCAGCGACGTTGGCTCACCGGCGAGGTCATGGCGGCGGAGCTGGCGTACTGGCGGGAGCGCCTGGCCGGAGCTCCGCAGGCGCTGGAGCTGCCCATGGATCGTCCGCGTCCGGCGGTGCAGACTTTCCGCGGCCGGACCCTGTTTCTCTCTCTTCCCACCCCGCTGGAGAGTCTGCACGAGCTGGCCCGCCGTCGGCGGGCGACCCTGTTCATGGTTCTCCTGGCCAGCGTCCAGACTCTGCTGGCCCGCCTCGCCAGCCAGTCCGACATCTCCGTGGGGACGCCCGTCTCCGGCCGCAACCATGCCCAGACGGAGGGGCTGATCGGTTTCTTCGTCAACACGCTCGTGATGCGCTCGGACCTGGCGGACGAGCCGGCCTTCGGAGCGTTGCTGGAGCGCGTGCGGGAGACTGCTCTGGAGGCCTATGCCCACCAGGATCTGCCGTTCGAGAAGCTGGTGGAGGAGGTGGCGCCGGAGCGCGACCTGGGCCGGACGCCGCTGTTCCAGGTGATGCTCGTCCTCCAGAACGCCGCGTTCGACGGCCTGGAGCTGCCGGATCTGCGCCTGGAGCCTCTGCCCGTGGACAGCGGCACGGCTAAGTTCGATCTCACCCTGAGCCTGGGCGAGGATCGCGGCGCCCTCGCGGGGTTCGCCGAGCACAATCGGGACCTCTTCGATGCGACCACGGTCCGCCGCCTGCTGAGCCAACTGGACAACCTCCTGCAGTCGGCCCTGGCCGCGCCGGAGAGAAACGTCTTCGATCTGGAGCTGATGGGAGCGGCCGAGCGCCTGCAGGTGGTGCAGGAGTGGAGCGGGGAGGACCTGGGCTACCCGCGGGAGCGCTGCGTCCACGAGCTGTTCGCAGAGCGCGCGGCGCTCCATCCCGAGGCCCTGGCGGTGTCGTTCCGGGACGAGGCATGGAGCTATGGGGAGCTGGATCGCCGCTCGGCTCTCCTCGCGGAGCGCTTGCGGAGCCTCGGGATCGGGCCGGAGGTGCCGGTGGGGCTCCTCACCGAGCGCTCGCTCGAGATGGTGGCCGGCGTGCTGGGGATCCTCAAGGCTGGCGGGGCCTACGTGCCGCTGGACTCGTCCTTCCCGGCCGAACGGCTGGAGTGGATGCTGCGGGACACCGGCGCTCCGGTGGTGCTGGTCCAGGAGCGGCGGCTGGGAGATCTGCCGGCCGGCCCCTGGCGGGCCGTGAGCTTGGAGGGCCTCTGCCAAGGCTCCGAGATGGCTGCCGCACCGGGACGGAGCCCTGGCGCGTCCCGGGACAATCTGGCCTATGTCCTCTACACCTCGGGCTCGACGGGGACGCCGAAGGGGGTGGCCGTGCCGCACCGGGCGGTGGTCCGCCTGGTGCGCGGCCGGGACGGCCTGTGCATCGGCGCCGACGAGGTCTGGCTCCAGCTCGCGCCTCTCGCCTTCGACGCCTCGACGTTGGAGATCTGGGGGGCCCTGGCCAACGGCGGACGCCTGGAAGTCTTTGGACCCGACAAACCGACGATCGAGGAGCTCGGGCGGAAGGTCGAGTCCACAGGGGTGACCTCCCTCTGGCTGACGGCGGGCCTCTTCCACCAGGTCGCGGAGTCGGACCTGCGGACCTGGCGGGGTCTGCGCAGGCTCCTGGCCGGAGGGGACGTGCTCTCTCCGGCCCACGTCCGGAGGGCCCTGGAAGAGCTGCCGGGCTGCCGCGTGATCAACGGCTACGGCCCCACGGAGAACACCACCTTCACCTGCTGCCATGACCTGACGGCACCCTCCCAGGTGGAGGGTCCGGTGCCGATCGGCCGTCCGATCGCCAACACGCGGGTCCATCTGGTGGACCGCCGCGGCCATCCGGTGCCGCCCGGAGCCCCGGGAGAGCTGCTGACGGGAGGCGACGGCCTGGCCCGCGGCTATCACGGCCGGCCGGATCTCACGGCGGAGCTCTTCGTCCCCGATCCGTTCGCCGGGCAACCGGGAGAGCGGCTCTACCGCACGGGCGACCTGGCGCGCTGGCGGCCCGGCGGGGAGATCGAATTCCTCGGCCGGATCGACCAGCAGGTCAAGATCCGCGGCTTCCGCGTCGAGCCGGGGGAGATCGAGGCGGCGCTGGCAACCCTGCCCGGAGCTCGGGAGGTCGTCGTGGTGGCGCGTGAAGATGTGTCCGGCAACCAGCGACTGGTCGCCTATGTGGTCGGGGAGGTCGAGACCGACTCGCTGCGCCGGTCCCTGCGCGAACGGCTGCCGGACTACATGGTGCCTGCCGTCTTCGTGACCCTCGATGCGCTGCCCCTCACCGCCAATGGCAAGGTCGACCGGAGAGCCCTGCCTGCGCCCGACGGGCCAGATGCCGGCGCCGGCCACCTGGCACCGCGGACACCCGTCGAAGAGATCCTCGCAGGAATCTGGGCCGAGGTCCTCGGCGTCGGACGGGTCGGAGTGAACGATCACTTTTTCGACCTGGGAGGACACTCGCTGCTGGCAACCCGCGTGATGTCGCGTATGCGCGGCGCCTTCGGGGTCGAGATCCCGCTGCGCAGCCTCTTCGAGGCTCCGACGCTGGCGGGCTCCGCAGCCCGGATCGAGGCGGCGCTCCAGGCCCGCACGGCCGCGCTCGCGCCGCCGCTGACCCCCATCCCGCGGACCGGGCCCCTGTCCCTGTCGTTCGCCCAGCAGCGCCTCTGGTTCATCGACCAGCTCGCGCCGGGCAGCCCGCTCTACAACATTCCGGTGGTGTTGCGCGCCGAAGGGAGCCTGGACTGCCGAGTCCTGGCGCTCACCCTCGGTGAGATCGTGCGCCGTCATGAGGCCTTGCGCACGGTCTTCGCTGCGCCGCAAGGCTCACCGGTGCAGGTCATTCAACCCGCGGCCCCCTTTCTGCTGAACGTGGTGGACCTCTCGGGGCTCCCGGAGAGCGCGCGCCAGCCGCTGGCTCACACCCTGGCCCGGGAAGCGGCCGTCCATCCCTTCGATCTCGCTCGCGGCCCCTTGCTGCGCGTGCTGCTGCTGCGGGTGGCGGAGGGAGACCATGTCGTTGTATTGACCCTGCATCACATCGTCAGCGACGGCTGGTCGATGGGCATCCTGGTGGGAGAGCTGAGAGATCTCTACGAGGCGTTCGCCCAGGGAAGGCCGTCCACCTTGCCGGAGCTGCCGATCCAGTACGCCGATTTTGCGGTCTGGCAGCGGCGCTGGTTCCAGGGGGAGGCCCTGGAGGCGCAGCTCGATTATTGGAAACGCCAGCTCCAGGGGGCGCCCACGGCGCTGGATCTCCCTCTCGACCACCCGCGCCCGGCGTTGCAGAGCCACCGCGGCGCGAAGCGCCTCGTCGCCCTCCCCTGCCTGCTTTCGGAGGCAATCGGACGCCTGTGCAGCCAGCGGGAGGTGACCCCCTTCATGACCCTGCTCGCCGCCTGGGCGGTCCTGCTGGGACGCCATGCGAGGCAGGACGACGTGCTCGTGGGCGCGCCGATCGCCGGCCGCAACCGGCGCGAGATCGAGGGCCTGATCGGCTTTTTCGTCAACACCCTGGTGTTGCGTTCGGATCTGTCAGGAACCCCGAGCTTGCATGAGCTCCTGGAGCGGGTTCGCCGGACGGCCCTCGACGCCTTCACCCATCAGGATCTTCCCTTCGAGCGGATCGTCGAGGAGGTCGGAGCCGAGCGGAACCAGGCGATCTCTCCGCTCTTCCAGGCGGTCTTCGCCCTGCAGAACGCCCCCCTGGAAGACCTGGAGATACCAGGGCTGGTGCTCTCGCCATTCGACGTCGATATGGGCATTGTGAAATTCGATCTCACCCTGACTCTGCGGGAGAGCCCGGCGGGTTTTGTGGGACTGCTGGAGTACAACGCGGATCTGTTCGACGTCAGCACGGTGGATCGCCTGCTGGCCCGCTTCGAGGCCCTCCTCGCCGCCGCGGTCCAGGAGCCATCCCTGCCCGTGGCGGAGCTGCCGATCCTCCTGCTCGGAGAACGGCAGCAAATGCTCGTGGAGTGGAACGACACGCGCGTCCCCCTCTTCCCAGCTTGTCTCCACGAGCTCATCGAGGCCCAGGCCGACCGCTCTCCGGACAGCGTGGCCGTCGTCGCCGGAGACGAGTCCCTCACCTACCGCGAGCTGGATCTTCGCGCCAACCGTGTGGGCCATCACCTGCGCACGTTGGGGGCCGGCCCGGATGTCCTCGTCGGCCTCTGTGCCGAGCGCTCACCGGAGATGGTGATCGGCATGTTGGGCATCCTCAAGGCGGGAGGCGCCTACGTGCCCATCGATCCGGACTATCCCCAGGAGCGTCTCGCCTTTCTCCTCGCGGATTCAGGGGTCCGGGCGGTGCTGACGCAACGGCATCTGGCGGACCGGATCCCGGCCGGAGAGGTGTGTCTCGTCCTCTTGGACAGCGAGGAGAGGACCGTGGGCGCAGGAGGCGAGAGGCCTCGCGGAGGGGCGCTGCCGGAGAGCCTCGCCTACGTCATCTACACCTCGGGCTCGACCGGCCGTCCCAAAGGGGTCCTGGTCCCCCATGCCGGTGCGGTGAACCGCCTCCTGTGGGCTCAAGACGCCTACCCGGTGACCGTCGCGGACCGGGTCCTGCACAAGGCCTCCTTCAGCTTCGATTTCTCGGTGTGGGAGTGCTTCGGACCGCTGATCGCGGGAGCCCGGCTGGTCCTCGCCCGCCCCGGAGAGCAGCGCGATCCCTCGCAACTGGTCCGCACCATCCGGCAACAGGAGATCACGCTCGTCCACTTCATCCCGTCCATGCTCCAGGTCTTCGTGGCCGAGGAGGGGGTCGAGGCGTGCACGAGCCTGCGCTATGTCTTCTCCGGCGGCGAGGCGCTTCCCGCGGAGCTTGCGGAGCGCTGCCGCGAGCGGGTGCCGGCGGTGCTGCGCAACCAGTACGGCCCCACGGAGATCTCCATCGACACCACCGATTGGATCTGCCGGCCGGAGGACTCTCGCCGGGGCTTCGTCCCCCTGGGGCTTCCCCTCGCCAATACAGCTCTGTATATCCTCGATCAGACCCTCTCTCCCATGCCGCCCGGGGTGGCTGGCGAGCTGTGCGTGGGAGGTGCGGGAGTGACGCGAGGCTACTGGCAGCGGCCGGACCTCACCGCCGAGAAATTCGTCCCCGACCCCTTCTCCGGGCAGCGGGGAGCCCGGCTGTACCGGACCGGCGATCGAGCCCTCCGCCTGCTCGACGGCAACGTCAAGTTCCTCGGCCGCATGGATCACCAGGTCAAGATCCGCGGCTTCCGGATCGAGCTCGGAGAGATCGAGGCGACGCTCGCCAGCCATCCCGCGGTGCGGGAGTGTGTGCTCCTCGTGCGCGAGGATACGCCGGGCTCGCGCCTCCTCGTCGCCTATGTCGTCCTGGAGCGACAGGCGGAGATCCAGGATCCGGGCTCAGACCTTCGCCGCTTCGTGGGCGAGCGGCTGCCCGAGCACATGGTGCCGTCCGCCATCGTGGCTCTGGACGCCTTCCCCCTGTCGCCCAATGGCAAGTTGGACCGGCGGGCTCTGCCGGCTCCGCAGAGCACCCGGACGTCCCGGTCCAGGCGCCGGCGAGCGGCACGTCCGGTTGAACAGAGCTATACGGCGCCGTCCAACCCGGTGGAGGAGCTGCTGGCCGGGATCTGGGGCGAGGTCCTGGGGATCGAGCGTGTCGGGATTCATGAGAGCTTCTTTGCTCTCGGCGGGCACTCCCTGCTGGCGACGCAGGTGGTGTCGCGCATCCGGAGCGTGCTCGGCGCGGAGCTGCCGCTGCGCCAGCTCTTTGAATCTCCGACCATCGCGAGCCTCGCCCGCATCGTGCAGAGCTCGGGGAGCACCGTCCAGGCGCCGCCCATCCTGCCAGTGCCGCGCGACCACGATCTGCCCCTCTCCTTTGCCCAGCAGCGGCTCTGGCTCGTGGATCAGATCGAGCCGGGCAACCTCGCGTACAACATGCCCCTGGCGCTGCGCCTGACCGGCGGAATCGCGCCCGGGCTGCTGAAGGGGATCTTCTCCGAGATCGTCCGCCGGCATGAGGCGCTGCGGACCACTTTCGCGTCCCGCGACGGCTGGCCCGTGCAGGTGATCGCCCCGCCGGGGCCGGTCGAGCTGCCGGTGCTCGACCTTTCCCAGCTGCCGGAGAGCGAACGCGAGGCGCGGGCGCGGGATCTCGCGCTTGTCGAGGCCCAACGTCCCTTCGACCTCCGGCGCGGACCGTTGCTGCGCCTGCTCCTGGTGCGCCTGGCCGGGACGGACCACCTCCTG
The DNA here is from genome assembly GCA_030150965.1 of Thermoanaerobaculia bacterium. GTDB lineage: Bacteria > Acidobacteriota > Thermoanaerobaculia > Multivoradales > UBA5704 > JASLEW01. Next base: position 27,040 of record JASLEW010000394.1, read on the forward strand.
CTCCTGACCCTCCACCACATCGTCTCGGACGGCTGGTCCGCGGGGGTGATGCTGCGCGAGATCGCGGCTCTTCACGAGGCCTTCTCGCAGGGGCGGCCTTCCCCCCTCGCCGGCCTGCCGGTGCAGTACGCCGACTTCGCGGTTTGGCAGCGGAGCTGGCTGCAGGGCGAGGTCCTCGACGCGCAGCTCGCAGGCTGGAAGCGCCAACTCGCCGGGGCGCCGGCGGTGCTGGAGCTGCCTCTCGACCGCCCGCGCCCGGCGATCCAGAGCTACCGCGGCGCGAGACGCCCCGTGCTCCTCTCCTCTCCTCTCTCGGAGGCGGTCGGGCGCCTGTGCCGCCAGCAAGGGGTGACCCCCTTCATGGCCCTGCTCGCCGCCTGGGCGGTCCTGCTGGGGCGCCACGCGGGAGAGGACGACGTGCTCGTCGGCGCGCCGATCGCCGGGCGGAACCGGCGGGAGATCGAAGACCTGATTGGGTTCTTCATCAACACTCTGGTGTTGCGCCTGGACCTTTCCGGAGCCCCGAGCCTCGCCGAGCTGCTGGGCCGGGTGCGCCGGACCGCCCTCGACGCTTTCGCCGGCCAGGACCTGCCGTTCGAGCGCCTGGTCGAAGACCTCGCCCCGGAGCGGTCCCTCGCCTACGCGCCGCTTTTCCAGGTGATGTTCGTCTTGCAGAACATGCCGCTCGGGGAGCTCGCCGTTCCGGGTCTTGCGATCTCCCCGCTCAACGTGGACGCAGGGCTCGCGAAATTCGATCTCTCGCTGAACCTGTTCGAGGGCCCGGAAGGGGTGGTGGGGACGTTGACATATGCCGTGGACCTCTTCGACGAGAGCACCGTGGAACGGTTGATCGCTGGTTTCCAGACCCTCCTGGCCGGGATGGCCGCGATGGCGGCGGCCGATCCCGCCGCGCCGCTGCACGACCTGGAGGTCCTGCCGGAAGCCGAGCGGCGGCAGCTCCTGGCGGTCTGGAGCGCCGAGGAGACGGGGGCCTCGGACCTCTCCCTCTACGAGCTGTTCGAACGCCAGGCCGAGCGGACGCCTGACGCCGTGGCGGTGATCTATGAAGAGGAGATCTGGACCTACCGGGACCTGCTGCGCCGGAGCCGCGAGATCGCCGGCTTGCTCCGCGAGCAGGGGGTCGGCCCGGAAGCTCGCGTGGCGATCCTGGACCGGCGTTCGCCGGAGCGGCTCGCCCGGGTCCTGGGCGTGCTCGCTTGCGGAGCGGCGTTCGTGGCGATCGACCGCGAGCAGCCCCGGGCGCGCCGGGCGGAGATCCTGGCCGACGTGGCGCCGGTGTGGGTCTTCCCCCCGCAGCCGCCTCTCCCGGAAGAGGGGGAGGGGGAGGTGGAGGCGGGAGTGACCGTCCTCCCGGAGGTCGGCGCTCTCGGCTCCCACGTGCCGTGCTCCTGCCCGGGACCCGCCTATGTGGTCTATACGTCCGGCTCCACCGGACGCCCCAAGGGCATCTTCGGCCACCACCGGGGCGCCGCCACCTACCTGGAGTGGATCGTCCGCAACTACGGCCTCGCGGAATCCGACGTGGCGTTGCAGCTCGCGCCTCTCACCTTCGACGCCTCCCTGCGCGACACGCTCGCGCCGCTGGCGGCCGGGGGGCGGATCGTGATCGTCCCGGATGACGTGGCGCGCGATCCGGCGGCTCTCCTGGAACGGATGGCGGCGCATGGGGTCACCTGCCTGCCGAGCATCGTCCCTTCGCTGCTCCGCCTCCTGGTCGAGGAGGCGCTGGCCTCGGGCCGGAAGATCCCCTCGCTGCGCCTGCTGCTGGCGAGCGGCGAGAAGCTTCACGGCGCGGACGCCGCGGCGGTCCGGAGGGCCTTCGGCCCGCGGGTCTCGCTGGTCAACCAGTACGGACCGAGCGAGACGACCATGACCTTCACCTGGTACGCGGCCACCGCGGACGACGAGGCCCGGCCGGCGCTTCCGGTGGGCCGGCCGGCCGCGTCCTCGCGGGTTTACCTGCTGGACCGGATGCTCCGCCCCGTGCCGCTGGGCGCAGCCGGGGAGATCTGCTGCGGAGGTCCCGGCCTGACTTATGGGTACCTCGGGCAACCGGACCGCACGGCCGAGGCCTTCATCCCCGATCCCTTCAGCGCCGTGGGCGAGCGGCTCTACCGGACGGGGGACCGCGGCCGGTACCGTCCCGATGGCGTCCTGGAGCTGCTCGGACGCATCGATTTCCAGGTGAAGATCCGCGGTCAGCGCGTCGAGCCCGGAGAGGTCGAGGCCGTGCTGCGCAGCCATCCGGCCGTGCGGCAGGCCGTTGTGGAGGCCCGCGGAAAAGAGGAGCCACGCCTGGCGGCCTGGCTGGTGGCGCAGGGCGTGAGCGCCAATGACCTCCGCGCTTTCCTGGCGGAGCGTCTCCCCGCGTCCATGATTCCTGCCGACTGGGTCTTCCTCGACGCCCTGCCGCTCACGCCACACAACAAGGTCGATCGCTCGCGCCTGCCGGAGCCCAGCCGCGAGCGCGCGGCGGCCGTCCAGGAGCCCCGCGACCGGACCGAGCTGCGGCTCGTCCGCCTGTGGGAAGAGATCCTTGGCATCCAGCCGGTCGGGATCTCCGACAACTTCTTCACCCTCGGAGGTCACTCCCTGTCCGCCGTCCGCCTGATGGCCGGCATCCGTCGCCTCTTCGGCCGGGACCTCTCCCTCTCCGTGCTCTTCCGGAAGCCCACGGTCGAGGAGCTCGCCGACACTCTGCGGCAGGACGGCCGGGATCTCCCCTGGTCCCCCCTGGTGGCGCTGACGCCGGAGCCCGCGGGCGAGATGCCCTGGCTCTTCATCCACGGCGGAGACGGGCACGCCCTCACCTTTGCCGATCTGGCCCGCACCTTGAGCGCGGCGGGTGAAGACCGGCCGGTCGTCGCCCTGGAGGCCCGCGGTCTTGCCGACGGGCAGACGCCGCTGGAGAGCATCGAAGACCTGGCGGAGGTCTACCTCAGCGCCATCCGGAAGGCCTGGCCAAGGGGCCCCTACCGGCTGCTGGGATACTCCATGGGGGGCAAGGTCGCCTTCGAGATGGCCCGCCGGCTGGAGCAGGAGGGCGAAACCGTGGAGCCGCTGATCCTCCTGGACATTCCCGCCCTCCCGCGCCCCGAGTCGGTTCCGGATCTCGAGGTCCCCGCGGAGGTCCGCGCTCTGCCGGGCTTCGATCCCGAGCTAGCGGACCGCTACCTCGCCGTCTGGAGGGCGCACCTGAAAGCCTCCCATTCCTGGACCCCGGCGCCCTTCGGAGGCAAGGTCCGCCTCCTCGTGGCGGAGGCGGGAACCTATGCCGGGAACCCGGATCCGGCCCTCGGCTGGGGAGCCGTGGCCGGGGGAGGGGTCGAGGTCGCCTCAACCCCGGGAGATCACTTTAGCCTGCTCCGGCCGCCGCACGTCCAGACCCTCGTGGAGCGCTACTTGAAGAGGTATCTATGAGCCGCAGCCGATTGGATTGCCTGAGCATCGGGTACTACGAGCCCGCCTTCGAGGAGCACGAGAAGCTCCTCCGCCAGCTTGGAGAGGACTCGGAGGCCTACCGCGACCTGCAGTTCAGCTTCGTCGACCTGGGCGACCGGAAGCTGACCTACATGGGTCTCCTGAGCCATGCCTACCGCCTGGCCCATGGTCTGGATCCCGCAGGGGAAGACGACTTCAAGTCGGGGGACATCCCAAACCTGGCCGCGGTCTACCTGACGCACTTCCTGCGCCTCAAGGGGTTGCGGGCCGAGTATGTCAACCTGTTCTCCTACGAGCAGGACCGGCTGCGGAGCTGCCTGGACGAGGACCCGCTCTGCGTGTCCATCACGACCACGTTCTACAGCCTCAACTTTCCGGTCATCGAGATCGTCAAGGGGATCCGCCGGCACAGCACGCGGACCCGGATCGTGGTCGGCGGCCCCCTGGTGGCGAACCATCACCGCCGCTACCCGCCCGACGAGCTGCTCATCGCTCTCGACGATATGGGCGCGGACATCTACGTCATCGAGTCACAGGGTGAGCAGACCCTGTGGCGCGTGGTCGAGTGCCTGAAAAATGGCGGCGACCTGTCCCGGGTGCCGAACATCGTCTACCGCGACGAGGCGACCGGGAAGTTGCGCCTGAACGGGGCCGAGCGAGAGAACAACTCCCTGGACGAGTACGCCATTGACTGGCGGCTCTTCCGGGGCGACGCCCTGGGGCCGACGCTGCAAACGCGGACCGCCCGCAGCTGTGCGTTCAGCTGCGCCTTCTGCGGCTACCCGACGAGGGCGGGAAAGCTCACCCTGGCCAGCCTCGGCACCATCGAGCGCGAGCTCGATTCGATGCGGGACATCGGCGGCGTCCAGAACGTGGTCTTCATCGACGACACCTTCAACGTGCCCCTGCCACGGTTCAAGGACATCTGCCGGCTGATGATCCGCAAGGGCTACGGCTTCAACTGGTTCTCCTACTTTCGCTGCAGCAACTCCGACGAGGAGGCGTTCGAGCTGATGGCCCGCAGCGGGTGCAAGGGAGTGTTCCTCGGTATCGAGTCGGGCTCGCCCCGCATCCTGGAGAACATGGACAAGCACGCGGCGGCCGACAAGTACCGCGAGGGAATTCGCCGGCTCAAGCAGCACGGGATCCTGACCTTCGGCTCCTTCATCGTCGGCTTTCCCGGTGAGACCGAGGAGACGATCCGGGAGACCGTGGACTTCATCCGGGAGACCCGGCCGGACTTCTATCGGGCCCAGATCTGGTACTGCGAGCCGGGGACCCCCATTTACTACCGCAAGGAGAAGTACGGGATCGAGGGCGAGGGCTACAGGTGGCGGCACTCCACCATGGAGAGCCGGGAAGTGATGGACCACATCGACGACATGTTCCTCGACATCCGGGAGTCGGAGTGGCTCCCACAATGGTCCTTCGACTTCTGGGTCATCCCGTACCTGATTGGCAAAGGAATGTCCCTGGAGCAGTTCCGCGGCTTCGTCCACGAGGCCAACCGGGCGCTGTCGCTGGAGATCGAGTACGTGCCGGACGCGGAGAAGCGGCGGCTCCAGCGCGACTGTGTCCAGAAGATGGTTGAGAACCTTCGCGGGTGGCGCCGGGCCGCCTAGAACCGACCGACTCGAGCGGAGCGCTACTTGGAGCGGAACAGGGCAGAGGGATCCGCCTTGGTCGCCCGGTAGGCCGGCCTCAGGATCGCCGGCAGGGAGAACAGCGCGATGATGCAGGGCACGATGAGGAAGACGACGGGATCGTAAGGATTGACGTCGAACAGGATGCTCCCCATCGTCTTCGCCAAGCCGAGAGCGAACGCGAGCCCTGCGGCCAGGCCGATGGCGAGGAGCACCGCCCCCTTCCCGGCGAACTGCCGCAGGATGTCGGACGGATCGGCCCCCATGGCCATGCGGATGCCGATCTCGAAGCTCTGCTGGCGTACGGTATAGGCCAGGATCGAGTAGATCCCGATCACCGCGAGCAGGAGGGCCGACGACGCGAAGAAGATCAGCAGGAAGGCGTTGAGCCGCATGCCGGCCTCCTCCAGGTGCCTCCGTTCCTGCAGGGTCTTGATGTCGTAGACCGGGATGTCCGGGGCGATCGTCTGCATCAGGTTGCTCAGCTGGACGCGGGTCTGGTCACCCGCCCCGCGCGTATGCAGCAGGATCGATGCGGTCCTCGCCCGCATCTGGAGCAGGGGAAAATAGACGTCGCGGTGGAAATCGTGATCGAACAGGAGGCGCCCGCGCTGGTCGACATCCTCGACGACGCCGACCACCTCCGCCCAGACGTTCTGCGAGGCCCCCGAAAAGAACCGCTTGCCGACCGGGTTCTGGGAGGGCCAGAGCGCCTCCGCCGTGGAGCGGCTGAGGATGGCGACCACGGGGTGGCTGGCGTCGTCATGCTCGTTGAAGTCGCGCCCCTGGATGAGCTTGATGCCCGTCTTCCGCAGGAAGTTGGGCGAGGTCCGCTGGTCATAGACCTTGACCTTGTCCTCCGGCGCTTCGAGCGACTTGCCTTCCGGGACGATGAAGCGGTAGGTATAGCCCTCGCCAAGAATGCCGGGCCCCCACAGGCCCGCCTCCTCCACGTCCGGCAGAGTCCGCGCCTTCTCGAGCACCTGCTTGTACAGCAGGTATACGGGACCGTCCTCCTTGTATTGCGTCGCCGGCAGCTCGAACCGGGCGCTCAGGACGTGCTCCACCTGGTACCCGGGATCGCTCTGGATCAAGGCCCGCAGGCTCTTGATCAGGAGACCCGCTCCGATCAGCAGGATGACGGAGAACAGGACCGCCGAGACGACCAGGAAGCTCCGGGTGGTAGCCGTGGCCGCCGACTGGCTGTGCCCCTTGCCCTCGGACTGCAGCTCCTCCTGGAGGTCCACGTTCAGGCTCTTCCGGGCCGGGATCACGCCGATCAGGAAGCTGACCAGGAGCGACACGATCACCGCCGCCGCCAGGGCTCGCAGGTCCACCGAGAACTGCATGAAGGCCGGGAGGTTGTAGGCTTGCCCGCCGAACGTGGAGAGGAGCTTCACCGCGAAGAGCGCCGCGCCGACGCCGAGCAGGGCGCCCGCCAGGCAGAGGAGGGCCCCTTCGAGGACGAAATCGCGGATCAGGCGGAGGCGGCTGCTCCCCAGGGCCAGCCGCAGGGCCACTTCCTTGCGCCGCTCGACCGCCCGCCCGAGGAGCAGGTTGGTGACGTTGGCGCAACCGACGAACAGGACGAAGACCGCTCCGATGAGCAGGGTCAGGACCGACAGGCGCATGCGCTCGAAGTCGAACTGGAATGTGCGCAAGGGGTGGACGGTGGCCACGAAGCCCGCGTTGGAGCTCGGGAAGGTGTGGGCGAGCTGTTGCGAGATCGAGCGCATCTCCTGCTGGGCCTGCTCCAGGCTGACCCCTGGCCGCCGGCGCGCGAACACGTCCAGCCAGCGCGCGATCCGGTCCTCGACGTAACCCGGCCGTTGCGTCAGCCTGGAGATGGTCACGGGCACGTAGAGGTCGATGTCGCGATAGATGTCGCGGAAGCCCTCGGGCAGGACACCGACGACCTGAAACGCGAGGCCCTGGAGCTGGATGCTCCGGCCGACGATCGAAGGGTCCCCGCCGAAGCGGCGTTTCCACAGGCCGTGGCTGAGCACGGTCACCGCCTGCGGGCTGGTCCGGTCGTCCTCCTCCGGCTGGAAGCTCCGCCCGAGAGCCGGCCGGACTCCCAGCAGATCCAGATAGGAAGCAGAAACGTAGCCGGCGTTGACCCGCTCGGCACGGTCGCCCGCGGTCAGGTTGAGCTGCAGGCCGTTCGAGCTCGCGGAGATCAGCTCCAGAGTCTGGCTCTGCGCACGCCAGGAATCGACGTCCAGGTAGGAGGCCGGCAGGATCGACCCATCCCCTGCGGCCCGCATCCGCAGGACGGTCAGGCGGTCTCCCGCCTTGTAGGGGATCTCGCTCAGCAGCACGGAGCTCGCGATGCTGCAGATCGTCGTCATCGAGCCGATGCCCAGGGCCAGGATCATGAGGATAGAAAACGAGAGGCCGGGCCTTTTCACCAGGGCTTTGAAAGCCTGTCGAAGATCCGATGCCATCATGATGGTCCCCCTGCCTCCTTGGGAGCCAGATCCAATGGGTCCAGAAGGTGGATGCCAGCCACGGCCTCCCTCTCCATCACCAGGGATCGGCAGCCTTGCCCGTGCGCGGATCTCATCCAGAAAGACGTGGGCCGTGATGCAGGCGAGGACGGCGAAGTCCGCACAGGTGGCGAGACGGTGGATGCTCCGCATCATGGTCCGTCAGGATAGGATTATAGCTAAGACCGTTTGGTTTGGGGAAAGCGGGTGTCTCGAAGGCGACCTTGGCCTTCTCGCCGGTGACCCAGCCCTCGGCCTGGATGTCGCGATGAGGGCACAATCCCCCCTCCGGAGGAAGATAGCGCCATGACCATTCGACGCGCTCTGGCCCTGGTCCCAGTCGTCTCGCTGCTGACTCTGACGCTGCCCGCGCAGACGCCGTCCCCCTCGCCCCTGGTGGACCGGATCGGCGCCCGCGGCTACCTGCAGGTCGAAGCCCCAAGCTATATCAAGCTGCCGCTGCGCCAGAAGCTCGTCGCCTACCACCTGTACCGGGCGGCGGTACAGCTCGATCCCATTTTCTACGACCAGATGTCGGCTTACGGGCTGACGGCCAAGCGGCTGCTGGGCGCGATGGTCGAGCGTCCGGAGCGCCTGCCGGAGGGGGCCCGCGCGGCGATCCTCGAGTATACGAAGCTCGTCTTCGGCAACCACGGGAACCACAACGAGACCACGGGGGAGAAATTCATCCCCACGATCTCGTTCGCGGACCTCTCCCAGGCCGCCCAGCAGGCGCGCGCGAAAGGGGCCAAGCTCGGCACCCAGGCCCAACTCGCGCAGACGCTCAAGTCGCTCCAGGCCCCGCTCTTCGATCCCAAGTTCCAGCCGCAGCTCACCACCAAGAACCCGCCGCCGGGCGAGGACATCCTCACCGCGTCGGGCAACAACTACTACCAGGGGGTCAAGCTCGACGACCTCCAGGGATTCACCGAGAGATATCCCCTGGATTCCCGCCTGGTCAAGAAGAACGGCAGGCTGGTCGAGGAGGTCTGCCGGGCCGGCTCGCCGGACGGCAAGGTCCCGCCCGGCCTCTACGCCAAGGAGCTGCGGGCGGTCAACCGCGAGCTCGAGGAGGCGGCCCAGTCCGCCGATCCCGGCCTGGCCAAGGTGCTGCGCGCCCTGGTCCGCTTCTATCAGACCGGCGAGCTCAAGGACTGGCACGATTTCAACGTCCTCTGGATCCAAAACGACGAGGCGGTGGACTTCGCCTCCGGCTTCATCGAGGTCTACCGCGACGCCCGGGGGATCAAGGGGTCGTCGCAGATGGTGGTGGCCGTGGTCGACCAGGAGCTCGCGCCGCTGATGCACAAGCTGGCCGACAACGCCGTCTATTTCGAGCGCAAGGCGCCGTGGGAGGAGCGGTTCAAGAACCTCGACGTCAAGCCGCCGGTCGGCAAGGCGATCGAGACGCTGATCGCCAGCGGCGATTTCAGCGTCGCCACGACCGGGGACAACCTGCCGAACGAGCAGGATATCCGCGAGAGATACGGCACCAAGAGCATCATGCTGACCTCCACGATCAACGCCGTCAACGCCACGCGCGGCGCCAAGGCGGCGATAGAGTTCTCGGACGACCCGGCGGCGGGAGACCTCTTCTACCGCTACGGCATCACGGCGGACAAGCTCCACACGGCGCTGCACGAGATCATCGGCCACGGCTCGGGCAAGGTGGCGGTGCCCAAGGAGCCGTCGGCCTACCTCCGCGAGCACTTCTCGACGCTGGAGGAGGCGCGGGCCGACCTGGTGGCCGCCTGGAACATCTACGATCCCAAGCTGGCCGAGCTCGGCGTGAAGGACGTCCCCGAGGTGGGCCGCGCGCTCTACCGGCAGATGGCGCGGGCTGGCCTCACGCCGCTCAAGAGCTACCCCACGGGGGACACGATCCTGTCGGACCCCGACCGCGCGCGCATGCTGGTGGCCAACTATCTGATCGAGGCCGGGGCCCTGGAGCGGGTGAGGAGGAACGGCCACTGGTACGTCGACGTGAAGGATTACGACAAGGCGCACGAGGCGGTCGGCAAGCTGCTCGCCGAGCTCATGCGGATCAAGGCCACCGGGGATTACGACGGGATCAAGAAGCTGATCGACACCTACGGCCTCCACTTCGATCCGGCGGTGCGCGACGACGTGATCGCCCGCTACAGGAAGATCGACACTCCGATCTACCTCTCGGGCGTCTTCGCGGACCTGGCCCCCATCAAGGACAAATCGGGCAAGGTGACCGACGTCGCCATCTCCTACCCCCGCGACTTCCTCGCCCAACAGCTCGCCTGGGCGCGGGAGAACGGGACGCTGGGGCTTTAGCCCGCGCCGCCGCGGCGGCCAAGCCCCGCCCCGTCCCGGGATCCGGCCCTCGGCGCACCTAGCAGATGGGGGGCAAGGGGCGCCCGGCGCCATCGCGGGGCCGCTCTCTCGGCCCACCGAAAGGAGGCTCTGTGGGCGACAAGAACAAGAGCATGAACGCCTTGGATCTCGAGGTCCAGGAGGTCGAGCAGTTCGCCTGCCTGGGCTGCGGGACGTCCTCGACCAGCCCGCGCTGTACCTGTCCGGTGACCCCCTCGACCACCGGCAGCCTGTTCACCGCCGAGGCCACTCGCTAGGGGGGCGGGGCGGCCGCCGCCTTGAAGGCCGGAGGCCGCCCGACCCTGCTTCGTCCGCGGCGCCGGACCACGGCGCGAGAGTGAGCGGAGGAAAGCCTGTCCTCGTCCGAGCAGCTCTGCCTCTTCGCCCTGCTTTACGCTCCCCGTGAGCAGCACGAACGGATCGTCAGCGAGCTGATGACGCCGATCGCGCGCGAGGTGCGCGACGCTCCCGAGCTCGATTCCCTCTTCTTTGCCCGCTACAACGTGCCGAGCTGGCAGGTGCGGTTCCGCATCCTGGGGCGGCCGGAGTGGATCTCCGGGCCGGTCCGCGAACGGGTGCGGCAGGGGGTGGCGCCGTTGCAGGCGGCGGGCGCAATCGAGGCGGTCGAGTTCGCCGAATACGATCGCGAGCTCGAACGCTACGGCGGCGAGGAGGGCATGGCGCTGGCCGAGAAGCTCTTCCTCCACGATTCGCTGGCCATCCTCGAGCTGATCGAAGCCGACCGCCAGGGACTGCTGGAGAAGAGCCGGCGGGAGATCTCGCTGCTGATGACCGAGCGGCTCCTCGACCTGCTGCGCTTCGATCGCGCCCAGCGCACCGCTTTCTACGCCTATGGCTACCAGTGGACCCGCGAGATGGGCACCTGGCGCGACGGCGACATGGACAAGATCGAGCAGCGCTACCAGGAGCTGAAGCCGGGCCTCCAGAACCTCTTCACCGGCGAGCGGTGCGGCGACCCCGCGTGGCTATGGGGAGGGACGACCGCCGCCCGGATCGCCGGCCGCTGGCTGGAGGCGAGCCGGCCCGTCGCCGAGGCGATCCTCGCCGCGCATGCCGCCGGGCGCGTCCACCAGGACCTCGGGTATCTCGCCTGGTCGTATGCGCACATGAGCTGCAACCGCTTCGGCATCGACTCCACGCCGGAAGCCATCCTGCGCTACTTCATGCACCGGCTCTACGAGGACGGAGGGGGCAACCCCGCGGGCTCGTGACCGCATCGCCGGCCGCGGGCGCCCACCTGGCGCTCCTTCGCATCACCACCCTCCCCTTCGAGATCCTTGGCCCGCTCGCCGGCGCCGAGGCGGCCGGCGGCGCCGCCGGGCTGGCGGACCTCGCGGCCCGCCTCGACGACGAGGCGCCAGGACTCACCGCGGCCCTGCATGCCGCGGCCGGCGCACCGCCGGACCCGGGGGACGGCCGGGCGGCGCCGGGCAGAAGCGCGGTGATCGCGGTCCGCCGCGCCATCCACAATCGCCGTGCGGTGGCGCCGGCCGAGCTCGCGGCGCTGCGGCAGCGCCTGGCGCCCGACCTGCTCGCCGCGGTCGCGGCTCATCTCGCCGGCCGCGCCGAGCTCGCGGCGCGGCAGGCCGAGCTCACCCGGGCCTACCGGTCGGACCTGGAGCGGGCACGCCGGGCGCTTCTCGCCCTGGCCGGCGAGAGCCTCTTTCAGGAGGGGATCCGGCTGGTCAGCCGGTCTCTCCTGGCGCGGGTGCGGCGGCTCCACGGCTGCGATCCCGGCCGCCTGCGGCACGACGAGCGCCACACCCTGGCCAAGCTCACCGCCTACGCGGCGCGATTCGCCACCAAGAGCAGCCCCAACTCGCTGTTCTGCGCCACCGCCCTGTGCTGGATCGGGGGCGAGCAGGCGCGGGCAGCCGGCGCCAACCGGCTGGCGCGCCTCGACGTCGTCCTGTCCGTGGCCGAGGCCCGGAAGATCAGCGCCTGCATCGGCGCCGACCGCGCCGCCTGGCCGGCGATCGTGCCCCGCCCCAACCCCACGCTGCGCTGCGCGGCGGGGGTCTGGAGCTTCTGGCGCCCGAGCTCGCCGCGCGGCGACTCCGACAACGAGGTGCTCTGCCGCACCCGCTCCCAGCCCGTCCTCGACCTCTTCCTGGAGGAGGCCGGCCGCGGCACGCTCAGCGTTCCCGCGCTGCTCGCGGCGGTGGCCGAACGGGCGCAGATCGAGGTCGCCGAGCTGACGCCGTTCTTCGCGCGGCTGGCCGACAAGGGCATCCTGATCGCCGAGATCGAGGCGCCGTACAACTGCCGCCGCCCGCTGCGGCTGGTCGCCGAGCGGATGCGGCGAGCGCGGGCGGAGGCCCCCTGGCTGCCGGAGGTCGAGGCGGTGGAGGAGGAGGTGGATGCCCTGCCGCAGCTGCGGGCCGAGGAGCGGATGGCCGCCATGGACCGGCTCGAGGCGCGGCTCGCGGCGCTTCCCCGCACGCGCGAGATCAGGGGCGACGAGCTGTTCCGCGTCGATGCGGCCACCGCGATGGAGGTCCACCTGCCCGAGCGGGTCCGGGCCGAGGTCGAGGTGCCGCTGCGCCGCTGCGTGCGCCTGTTCGCCGCGCTCTATCCCGAGCTGGCGTTCCGGCGCGGTTGGGCGCAGCGGTTTCTCTCCCGCCACCCGGCCGATACCGACGTGGTGCTGCTCGACCTGTACCACGGGCTCTTCGAGCCCGAGGCGCGGCACCGGCCGGACTCGTTCCCCGAGGCGCCGCCCGGCGCCGCCGCCGCGCAGCAGCTGCAGCTGCGGACCCGCGAGCTCCTGGCGGCGCGGGCGCGGGCCGCGCTCGGCGCCGGCCAGGACGAGGTCGAGCTCGGGGACGCGGACTGGCAGGCCCTGGCGGGCGGCCTGCCCGAGCCGAGGTGGTCGGCGGGGGCGCTCTTCCAGATCGCCGCCCGGAGCGTCGAGGAGATCGCGGCGGGGCGCTATCGCGCGGTGCTCAACGCGCTGTTCGGCGCCGGCATCGCCCTCGCCCGCTTCGCTCACCTCCACGGCGGGCCGGGAGCCGACAACGCGGTGGCCCGCGAGGTGGCGCGGAGCTGGCAGCCGCTGGCCAGGCCCGGAGCGGTCTGCGCCGAGGTGACGTACAACCACCTCGGCCGCACCGCCAACGCCGGCCTGCGCCCGGCGCTCTTCCGCCACGAGATCGAGCTGCCGGGCAGCCTTGCCACGCCCGGCAGCGAGGTGATCCCGCTGCGCGAGATGACCGTGCGCTGGGACACGGCGGCGGAGCGGTTCGTGCTGCTCTGGCCGCGCGCCGGCGTCGAGGTGATCCCGGTGGTGAGCAGCGGCGTCAGCCCGGAGGGGTTCGTCCAGTTCCTGGTCGAGATCGGCCGCCAGGGCCTGCAGCCGCTCGGCTGGTTTCCGGGCTTCGACGTCCCCGGCCTCGGCTGCTGGCCGCGCTTCCGCAGCGGCAGGCTGGTGCTCTTCCGCCGCCGCTGGGTCTTCCCCGCCGGCGAGGCGCCCGCGGTCCCGGCGCCGGCGGCCGACCCCGACGCGGCCGGCGCCCTCTTCTTCGCCCGCTGCGCCGGCTGGCGGCGCCGTCACCGCCTGCCGCGTCACGTCTTCGTCCATACTCCGGCCGAGCCCAAGCCCTTCTACTGCGACCTGGACTCGCCGCTCTTCGTGGACCTGCTGCGCCGCCTGCTCTCCCCGGCCGGCGGAGCCGCGGCGGCGGCCGCCCCCACGCTCCAGGTGACCGAGATGCTCCCCGCACCCGGCGAGATGTGGGCGCAGGACGAGCGCGGCCGCTACGCCAGCGAGATCCTCCTCCACCTCTCCGGCCCGTAGCCGCGGCGCCGCGGCACCGGATGGGGGGATCCCGGCGGCGTGGTCGACCGGCGCCGGCGGTTGCGGTCACCGGGCCCCGGGCTCCAACCCGGCGCCGCCGAGCGATCTGCCGCGCGATGTAACGAGCTGCGCGCCCGCATCGCCTCTCTCTTCTGCAGGATCCCCTACGGAGGTGTCCCATGGCGAAGCGCAGAGCTGGCGTCGTCTCGTTGCTGTCTCCTGTCCGCGAAGGCCACGATCGCCGCGCCCGCCGCGCCCGCCGCGGCGGCCACGCGGTGGCGAGAGCGTGTGCGGCCGCGCGGCCGACCGCCTGCGCCGCGCTGCTTCTCGTTGCCGGCACCCTGGGGGCACCGCGGCCCGGCGCGGCGGAGACCTGCTGGGCGTACGGCGATTCGGTCAATGCGCTGGTGCCGATCAGGTGCGTGCAGAAAAGTGATCTCACCAGTCCGTGCTCCTACGGCAGCCTGGCCTCGCCGACCGATTGCACCGCGGTGCCGGCGGCGAGCCCGCAGACCATCCTGGAGATGCACAAGGTGTGGCACGAATGCTTCGGCGCGGTCGGCGGCTCCAACCCACCGGCAGGGCGGGGGCAGCGCTGGTACGCCTTCCACCGGCAGTTCGAGTTCGACTACGACGCCTTCCGGCGCGGCGTGGGGTTCCCGCCGATCGAATCGCTCGATTGGTGTCCTGGCATGGACATGCCCTACGGCACCGACCCGATCGCGCTCGCGCCGGGGGCGCATCCGCTCGGCTGCGGCACCGGCACCCCGCGCCCCGATCACGTGGCCTGTCCGGAGTGCATCGCCTTCGCGCAGTGCCTCTTCCTGCCCGGCGGCGGTCCCATCGGCTGCCCGAGCGCTCCGAGCGCCACCTGCTCGACGCCGGATCCCGCCGTGTCGTTCCCCTATGCCTCGCTCGACCAGTTCCAGAGCGTCGACGAGGTGACGAAGCTGCTCGACGCCGAGTTCCACGGCCTGATGCATCAGGCGGTCGCCGACGCCGACAACCCGGGCTTCTACAACCAGGACAACTCCGGATCGAACTGCTCGCCGCGCGACGGCATGTTCTGGCGGCTGCACAAGGCCCTCGACGACGTGGTGCGGGCCTGGCAGGACGTCAAGGCGGTGGACGTCGTGGTCGTGCTCGACCGCTCGGGCAGCATGGGCGATCCCGACGCCTCCGGCTCGACCAAGCTCCAGGCGGCGCTTGCCGCGGTCAACAACTTCGCCGGCCTGCTGGAGACCAGCCGCACCGACGGCCAGGTGAACCGCATCGGCCTGGTCTCCTTCTCCAACGCGGCGACGCCCGATCTGCCGATGACGGTCGCCGACTCGACGCTGCTCGCCGCCGGCGGGCCGCTCGCCACCGCGCTCGGCCACATCTCGGCGACCGGTCCCGGCGGCTGCACCGGCATGGGCGCCGGCATCCAGCAGGCGATCAACCTGCTCTGCCCGGGAGGCAGCTGCAACGGCTTCGCGGGGCCGGGCAACCCGCGCAAGGCGATCCTGCTGCTCACCGACGGCATCGAGAACGTGCCGCCCTGCCTCCAGCCGGCGGGCGCGAGCGGCGCGACCTGCGGCGACCAGTGCTTCGGGCCGCAGCTCGACTACACCCATCTCTCCTTCACCCAGCTGGTCGCCGTCGGCTTCGGCACGGCGGCAACGCTCGACGGCGGCAAGCTGACCCTGCTCGCCGAGCGCCAGGGGGGCATCTACGTGCAGAACCCGGGCGGCGCGGGCGACGATCTGAAACATTTCTTCACCAAGGGTTTCGGCGAGCTGACCGACGAGTTCACGCGGGTCGATCCGACCGGCGTGCTGGCGCCGGCCGACGCCGCTTCGGAGCCGGTCGATTACAGCTCCTGCGGCGACTCGAAGCTCACCTTCGCCTCCGGCTGGCTCGCTCCGGTGCCCGCGGGAGCGCTGCGCCTCCAGGTCACGACGCCGACCGGCGCGCTGGTGCTTCCCGCGGGGCCGGGAGTCCAGGCGTCGCGCCAGCCGACCTGGGACTTCGCGCGCATCAAGCTGCCGCAGGGGGCGCCGGTGACCGGCGCATGGAGCGCCCAGATCATCCGGCCGCACCGCGTCTACGTCAACGGCTTCACTCCCGACAGCTTCGCCGACCCGGCCGCGGGCACCACCCTGGTGCGCGACGAGATCCATCGCCTGTGCCCGGACGGCTGCCGGCGGGTGCTCACCGTCGAGCTCGGGCGGCGCGGCCCGGTCTCGGCCTACGTGCAGGCGGTCAAGGCGGAGGAGCAGGCGGGGGCGCTGTCCGGGGTCAAGTCGCTGACCGACGCCAAGGAGTTCGCCGCGGCGCTCGCCGGCGGCGCCTGGGATCTGATCGTCTACGCCTACATGGGCGCGGAGACGGCCCAGCCCTACGATGAGGGGTTCGCGAACCTGATCTGCCAGGGCCAGCGCGCCGTGCTGACCGACGTGCGGGCGCAGGTCGGCGGTCCGGTCATCCTGCGTTGCGGCGGGGCGCTGCGCGAGGGTCCGACCAACTGGCCGCTGCTCGCGGGCGACGGCAGGCTCGCCGCCGGCTCCTTCGCGCTGCGCAACCCGGGCTACCCCGTCTTCAGCTTCGGCCTGCGGCCGACCTCCGGCCAGAGCATCGTGCAGGCGACCGCCGGCGGCAAGGACCCGGCGGTGACGGCCATCGTTTCGACCGGCAAGGAGGTGCGCTGGTACCTGGATGTCCTCGGCTCCGGGCTCGCCCGGATCGATCTCCACAACCGCTCGCTCGACCAGCGGGCCGGCGACGAGCTCTTCGCCACCGCCCACATCCTGCCCTCCTTCGTGCCGGCCGGCGGCTTCGACAAGGTCGATGCACGGGTCGAGGTCACCTACCCGCAGATCGGCCTGGGGACGCTCCTCTCCCGCGCCAAGGGCGAGCCGCGCCGGGTCAACGGCGAGATCCTCTCCGCCCGCTCGGCGGCGGCGTCGAAGCTCGCGATCCCCACGGCGACGGCGACGTTCCCGCTCTACGACGACGCCACGCACGGCGACCTCCTGCCCAACAACGCCTACTGGACCGCCGCGCTCACCGGCATCAAGGCGACCGACGGCCCCTACACGCTGCATTTCACCTTCGATCTGACCAAGAACGGCTGCACCACCCGCCGCGAGCTGGTGAGCTCGACCTACGTGGACGTGCGGCCCGATCCCAAGGCGAGCAACGTGCACGTCCTGTCGCAGGCCGCGGCCCCGAGCGGCGGGCTCAGCACCGTCGTCGAGCTCACTCCGACCGACCGTTTCGGCAACCTGTGGGGACCCGGCCGCTTCGACGCCCGCGGCTGCGAACCGGCGAAAGCCTGCGCCATCGTGGCCGGCTCCGTCGTCGATGCGGGCACCGGCACCTACCGGGTGACCCTCGACACGCCCCCCGGCACCGCCGGGGTCCGCCTGCTGGCCGCCGGTGGGACCTTCGACCTGACCCTGCCGTGCCCCGCCTGCGCGCGCCTCGCCGGCCTCCAGGTCGAAACCGCGCGCCTCTTCGAGCACTCCACGACCCGCGCCACGGTCCGCCTCGACAAGCCGGCCCCGCCCGGCGGCGCTCTGGTCTTCCTCGCCAGCGCCAACGCGCTGGCCGCAACGCTCCCGGCAACCGTCACCATCCCCGCCGGCGAGAGCCAGGCGGCCTTCACCGTGACCCTCCACCACGCCCACGACGGTCCGGCGCTGGCGAACCTCACCGCCACCTACGGCGGCTCGGAGGCCAGGGCAGCGGTGACCGTCCTGCCGATCGCCTGGCAGAAGAGCGCCGCGGCGCCGGCGGCGCCAGCGCCCCAGCACCACCACGCGCACGATCCGCAGGAGCCGGTCAAGCCGCCCGCGCCGTGAGGCCGGGTCTCGCCGGCAGGCGCACCCAACCTGCCTGGACCGGTGCTCTCCCGGCATGGTAGCACCGCCGGCGATGCCCGTTGTGGCGGATGGTGGGTCGAAGGCATGCGGTGGCGCGGGTCGATGAGCACCGAGGGCTGCGGACGCCGAACGCGAAGGCCGGCGGTGCTCTCGGCAGGGTCGTCGGCAGCCCCCGAGCCCGGTCGCGGGCCGCCGACAGGAGCCCCGGCTTCAGCGATGTCCGGGACTGGCGCGTGGCAAAATGGGCGCCATGCGCGGTTCTCGGCTGGCGCTCCCCGCGGTGCTCCTGGCCTCCATGACCCTGGCGGCGCTGGCGGCAGCCTCGGGGCAGACGCCCCCCCGCTTCGGTGAGGAGATCTCGGTGCGGCTGGTCACCGTGGTGGTGCGGGTGGTGGACGGGGCAGGGGCGCCGCTGCTCGGCCTCACCCCTGACGACTTCCGCGTGCGCGTGGGGCGGAGGGTGGTGCCGGTCGCAGCGGTCGATTGGGTGGTCTCCGCTGCCGAGTCCCCGGTCGCGCCGGCGGCGGCCGGGACGCCCGCGGCGGCTCCGGAGAACGCTGAGAGATCACCGGCCGGGGAGAGCGGGAAGGTCCCCGCGGACCGAGAGGCCATCCCGCTCACCGCCGGCGAGCCGGCGTTGCTCCCGGCGGAGCCGCCGCCGGCCTTGGCCGCCGGCAAGCTGGTGGTGATCTTCGTGCAGGCCGACGCCAACTCGCCGACCCGCACCCGCGGGCACCTGCGCACGCTCCCCTTCGCCCGCGAGCTGCTCGCGGCGCTGCCGCCCGAGGACCAGGTGGCGGTGCTGTCGTTCGATTCGCATTTGAAGCTCTGGCAGGACTTCACCCGCGACCGCGCCGTCATACCCGAAGCGATCTATCGGGCGATTCACTTTGGCGGCAGCCCAAAAGCGACCTCCCTGGGCGCCACCGGCGCGCCACGGTTGGCGGCGCACTTCGATACGGCGGCGGCGGCCGACGCCGCGTCGCCCGAGCGCGCCCTGGCGGTGACCGCCGAGGCGCTGGCGGCGCTGCCGGGCGAGAAGGTGATCGTGTTCATGGCGTGGGGCCTGGGCCATTTCAGCAGCTGGGGCACGCGGATGACCCCCGCCTTCGCGCCGGCGGTACGGGAGCTCAAGGCGGCTCGCGCCAGCGTCTTCGTGCTCGACGTCACCGAGGCCGGCTCCCACAGCCTGGAGGTCGGCCTGGAGGGGATCGCCGAGGCGACCGGCGGCACCTACGAGAAGACCAACCTGTTCCCGGGCCTGGTCGTCGAGCAGCTCGCGCGCACCATCTCCGGCTACTACGTGCTGACCCTCGACGCCGGCGCCATGCCGGCAGGCGGCGGCGAGGTCAACGTGTCACTGCACAGCCGTCGGGCCACCGTCCTGATGCGGCCAACCGTGATCCCGTCCCCAGGCCGCCCCACCCAGGAATAAGCGCCAGCCCGTAACCTGCAGCGCGCAGCTGACTCTGTATCCTGCAAGGCGGGCAGGATGGCCCTACTGTCCATACTGGCGGGCAAGAGGAGGCTACGCAATGGCCACGAGATTCCTCAGGGCTCTGCCCGGGGTGGCGTTCCGCGCCACGGGGTCCTCGGGCTGCCGCCTGGCGCAAAGCTCCTAGCGGAAGAGATTGCGGAGCGGGATCTCGAGCCCTGGGAGGAGGGGGGTGGTGAGGATGTCTCCAGCAGCTGCGGTGAGGTTGGTCGATGGACCGAATTGTCCGTGCTGGTTGCGGGGTAAGACGCGGACGGCCTTGCGCCAGGAGTCAAGGATCCAGTACTCCCTGACCCCGAGCTTCTCGTAGCGATCGCGCTTGAGGGTTTCGTCTCGGTGGCGGGTGGAGGCGGATAGGATCTCGATCACCAGGTCGGGCGCTCCCTTGACGTTGGCTTCGGTGGTGATGCCGAGGCGGTCGGTCGAGATGAAGAAGATATCGGGCTGGACGATGTCGTGAGGTGAGAGCAGGACATCGACCGGGGCAATGAAGACCTCGCCCAGTTGGTGGTCGTCAACGAAATTTGCGATTGCCCGGTAGGACCTGCCCAGGAGACGCTGGTGGTCGAGCGAGGGGGCCGGACTCACGTAGTGCTCTCCGTCGATGATCTCGTGGCGCCGGCCGTCATCGGGGATCTGGACGTAATTCTCGTAGCTGAGTTTGCGTTGGGCTGGGTCTCTAACGGCCATCTCGGCCCCTCCTTGGAGCTCCCTTGGGATGGTAGCACCGCCGGCGATGCTCGTCGTGGCGGATGGTGGGCCGAAGGCATGAGGTGGCGCGGGTTGATGAGCGCCGAGGGCTCCGGACGCCGAGCGCGAGGGCCGGCGGTGCCCTCGGCAGGGAGTCATCGGTCAAGGAAAGGACCGCGAGCCGGCAGTCGTGATCGCAGCCATCCGGCACTCATAGTAAAAGACGCCAAACAGCAGTCCGAAAGACGCAGCAGCTCGCGGCGGGCAGGCTTCATCTCGCATCAAGTCAGCCCGCCCCGATCTGGCGAACCAAGTGCGAATCGAGGCCGGGTCGGACGGCACGCTGCGCAGGCCGGCGAGACCAGGGGGTGGATCTTCCGCCTCTCGCTTGAGCAAGGAAGACATCCTTGCTAGAGTAAGGATCATGTCCAAAGTCACGAGCAAGCTCCAGGTCACGCTGCCCAAGGCCCTTGCAGACCAGTACGGCATCCGGCCCGGTGATGAGATTGAGTGGGAGGCGGCTGGGGATGTCATCCGTGTTCTGGTGCCGGGCGCAACGCCCGCCGCCACCGATCACGAGCGGCGGCTGCGGAACTTCGAGGCGGCGCTGCGGCGCCAAGCCGAACGCGAAGCGAGTGCTCCCCGGCCGCGAAGCGTAAACGGCGACCGCGGTTGGACTCGCGAGGAGCTCTACGATCGTGGTGGCCCTCGTTGACACCAACATCCTGATCTACGTCTTCGATCCGCGCTTCCCCGAGCGCCAGCGGCGCGCCGCCGAGATCCTCCACCAAGGCCTCCGCGACGACACGCTGCGCCTTCCACACCAGGCCATCGTGGAGTTCGTGGCCGCGGTCAGCCGGCCTCTGCGCGATGGTCCGCCCCTGCTCGCCGCACACGAGGCGAGGCGGGAGGCCGAGGAGCTGCTGGACCAGTTCCCCGTACTCTTCCCGACGCCGGGCCTGGTCCGCCTAGCATTGCGAGGAGTGGCCGCCTACCAGCTGAGCTGGTTCGACGCCCACCTCTGGGCCTACGCCGAGTACTACGGACTGCCGGAGCTGTGGAGCGAGGACTTCCAGCACGACCGCCTCTACGGCACGGTGCGCGTCGTCAATCCCTTCTGCTGACCGGCCGTGAGCGCATCTCCTACGGCCCATTATCTGGCCGTTCTGCGCGCGCAGCCACGAGGCCGAGCCCCACAAGTCGAGCGCCAAGTTCGGTACCGGCAGGCAAAGGAGGCTGTCCCAAGGGTCGCTCGTGACGAAGCAGGGTCAGCAGGCGCCGAAGGGTGATGAATCCGCGCCTCAGGGGTGGATCTTGCGCCCCTCGGCCAGCATCGCGACGAACTTCTCCAGCCGCCTCGCCCGCGTCTCGGGGCGCTTGGCCTCGTGCAGACGGTAGAGGATGGCGTAGCGGTTGGCGCTGTCGAGGGTGGCGAAGAAGTCCCGCGCCGCGGGGTTCTTCTCCAGCTCCTGCCGCAGGTCGTCCGGCACGGTGGCGTCGCGCTGGCCCTGGTAGGCGGCCTCCCAGCGGCCGTCCGCCTGGGCCAGCTCGATCTGGCGCAGGCCGGCGGGGCGCATGCGCCGGCTGGCGATGAGCGCCAGCGCCCGCGTGCGGTTGATCGCCGACCAGCGGCTGCGCGGCTGGCGCGGCGTGAAGCGCTGCAGCCAGAAGCGCTGGTCGAGCTTGTCCTTCTGCGCGTCGATCCAGCCGTAGCAGAGGGCCACGTCGAGCGCCTCGGAATAGCTGACGGTGGCCACGCCCGAGTCCTTCCTGGCAAGCTTCAGCCAGAGGCCGGGCGCCGTCGCATGGTGCGCCGCGAGCCAGACCTCCCAGGCCACGGCGGAGTCGAAGGCCTGGATGATCCGCTCCGCCCCCGGCTTCACGCCGGCGCCCCCGCCATGGCGCGCAGCATCTCGCGCACCGCCTCCGGCATGCCCACCAGCACGGCGCGGGCGATCAGGGCGTGGCCGATGTTGAGCTCCTCCATCCCGGCGACGGCGGCGATCGGGCCGACGCTCGCGGTGGTCAGGCCGTGGCCGGCGTAGAGGCGGAAGCCGTGGCCGGTGAGCAGGGCGCCGGCGCGGCGCACCTTCTCCAGCTCCGCCCTCACCCCCGTGTCCTCCCCCACCCCACCGCCGCCGGCACCGCCCACCGCCCCGTCTCCCCCTCGCCCTGCCGAGCCGCCGCCGCCGGATGCCGCCGACAGGGCCGCGCGGGTGTAGGCGTCGGTGTTGATCTCGGCGCCGGACACCAGCCGCCCGGGATGCCGGGCGGCGTCCAGCCGCGCCAGCGCCTCGACCTGCCGCTCGTCCGGATCGACGAACACCGAGACCGCGATGCCGGCCGCCGCCAGCCGCTCGGCCGCCGCCAGCACCGCGCCACCCTGGCCGGCGAGATCGAGCCCGCCCTCGGTCGTCACCTCCTCCGGCCGCTCGGGCACCAGGGTGACCTGGTCGGGGCGCACCGCGACCGCCACCGCCAGCATCTCGGCGGCGATCGACATCTCCAGGTTGAGCTTGCCGCGCACGGCGGCGCGCAGGCGCTCGACGTCGGCGTCCTGGATGTGCCGGCGGTCGGCCCGCAGGTGGGCGGTGATGCCGGCGGCCCCGGCCACCTCGGCCAGGCGGGCCGCCTCCACCGGATCGGGATAGGGGGCGCGGCGCGCCTGGCGCACCGTCGCCACGTGGTCGACGTTGACCGAGAGCCTGACCCCGGACGGCTTGGCGGCGGGTCCTGGCCGGCCCTGGCGGCCCGTGCCGGGGCTCGTCGCCACTAGCGCTCGATCTCCACGTCCGGCCGCACCACGTCCTGCGGCTCGCGCGAGATCAGGACCGTCCCCTGGATGGGGAAGAGGGTGCGGTGCAAGCGCTCGCCGAACACGCAGTTGATCTCGTAATACCCCTCCGGGCTGATGGTGATGAGGGTGCCCTTGCCCCCCTTCACGCCCAGGATCTCGTTGTGAATCAGCACGTCGGCTGGTAGCTCCATCGCCTCTCCCCGGATGCGTCGCGCCGCCCCCGGCGGTCAGTCGTCGACGAAACCCTCGTCCCGGTACTCCTTCAGTTTGCGTTGCAGCGTGCGCAGGCCGATGCCCAGGATGTCGGCGGCGCGGGCGCGGTGGCCGCCGGTGCGTCCCAGGGTGTCGAGGATCGCGTGGCGCTCGATCTCGGCCATGGTGAGCTGGCCGCCGGCCACCGCCTGCACCGGCGCGCCGGCGGG
The DNA here is from genome assembly GCA_030150965.1 of Thermoanaerobaculia bacterium. Lineage (GTDB taxonomy): Bacteria > Acidobacteriota > Thermoanaerobaculia > Multivoradales > UBA5704 > JASLEW01. Next base: position 50,064 of record JASLEW010000394.1, read on the forward strand.
GGACAGCGCCGAGGACTCGCGCACCTCGGCGGGCAGGTCGCCGGGCGTGATCTCGCCCTCCTGGTGAAACACCACCGCCGACTCCATGACGTTCTTGAGCTCCCGCACGTTGCCCGGCCAGGAGTAGCGCAGGAGCAGCTCCAGCGCCTCGGGCGACAGCGCCTTGGGCGGCTTGCCGTGCTCCTGGCAGAAGACGCCCAGGAAGTGCTCGAGCAGCGGCGGGATGTCGCTCGGCCGCTCGCGCAACGGCGGGATGCGCAGCGTCACCACCTTGAGCCGGTAGTAGAGGTCCTCGCGGAACCGCCCGTCGGCGATCTCCTTTTCGAGGTCGCGGTTGGTGGCGGCGATGAGGCGGAAATCCACGTCGATCAGCTCGCTGCCGCCGACCCGCATGATCTGCCGCTCCTCGAGGACGCGCAGGAGCTTGACCTGCAGCTCGGGGTAGAGCTCGCTGATCTCGTCGAGGAAGAGGGTGCCGCGGTGGGCGAGCTCGAACTTGCCGATCTTGCGCGCCACCGCGCCGGTGAAGGCGCCGCGCTCGTGGCCGAAGAGCTCGCTCTCCAGGATGTCGCTGGGGATGGCGCCGCAGTTGATCGCCAGGAAGCGCTCGTTGCGCCGCGGGCTGGCGCGGTGCAGGGCGTTGGCCACCAGCTCCTTGCCGGTGCCGCTCTCGCCGATGATGAGCACGCTCGACCGCGTCGGCGCCACCAGCTTCATCTGCTCGAACAGCTTCTCCATCGGCGCCGAGCGGCCGATGATGCTCTCGAAGCCGTAGCGCTTGTCGAGCATCTCGCGGAGGGTGGTCACCTCCTCCTTGAGCTGCTCCTTCTCGATCAGGTTGTTGACCCGCTGGCGCAGCTCGTAGAGGTCCACCGGCTTGGTCAGGTAGTCGTCGGCGCCCACCCGCATGGCCTCGACCGCCGACTCGATCGAGCCGTAGCCGGTCACCAGGATCAGCCGCAGGTCGTAGCGCCGCTCGCGCACCTCGTTGAGGAAGGCGATGCCGTCCATCCCGGGCATGCGCAGGTCGCAGATCGCCAGCCGCGCTCCGTCATTCTCTTCGAGGAAGTCGAGCGCGTTGCGCGCGTCGTCGAAGGTGCGCACGGCGTAGCCCGCCTTCTCGATGGCGATCGCCATCGACTCGCGCGAGCCGGTCTCGTCGTCGATGACGAGCACGAGGGGTCGGTCCGGGACGGCCATCGGCGTCATTTTGGCACATTTGCCCGAAGTCTCGATAGGATGGGGATCGATGCTACCGACGACGGTCCCGGCCGGCGCCCGCGGCACGGTGCTCGAAGGCACCCTGGAGCGGGTGGTCTACGCCAACGAGGAGAACGGCTGGACGGTGGTGCGGCTGACGCCGTCCGAAGGTGGGGAGCGCGAGGAGCTCACCGCGGTCGGCAACCTCCTCGGCGTGCAGCCCGGCGAGAGCCTGCGGCTGACCGGCAGCTGGATCGACGACCCCCGCCACGGCCGCCAGTTCCGGGTGGAGTCCTACGCCACGGTGGTGCCGGCCACCGTCGCCGGCATCGAGCGCTACCTGGGCTCGGGGCTGATCCGCGGCATCGGCAAGGTGATGGCGGCGCGCCTGGTGGCGGCCTTCGGCATCGAGACGCTGGCGGTGATCGAGGACCAGCCCGAGCGGCTCCGCGAGGTGGGCGGCATCGGCCCCAAGCGCAGCAACGAGATCCGGGTGGCGTTCCAGGAGCAGCGCGACATCAAGGAGGTGATGGTCTTCCTGCAGTCGCACGGCGTCTCGACCAGCTACGCGGTGCGGATCTTCAAGGCCTACGGGAGCCTGGCGGTGCGCTGGGTGCGCGACAACCCGTACCGGCTGGCGACCGACATCCACGGCATCAGCTTCGCCAGCGCCGACCGCATCGCCGCCTCGCTCGGCATCTCGCGCCTCGCGCCGCAGCGCCTCGCGGCCGGCGCGCTGCACGTCCTGGGGGAGGCGGCCGACCGCGGCCACCTCTACCTGCCGCAGGACCGGCTGGTCGAGGAGGCCGACCGCCTGCTCGGCGCCGGCCAGGGACCGGTCGAGCAGGCGGTGACGGCGCTCGCCGAGGCCGGCGAGGTGGTGAGCGAGCCGCTGCCGGCCGCTCCGGCACCGCCGGGCCCGCCGGCCGCCGCG